>CAMGJH010000001.1 GCA_946056345.1 uncultured Lentisphaeraceae bacterium
CCGGTGGAGGCTATCAACCGCGAGCGGACGGAGGCGCGGCTGGCGGAGCGGATTCGCGGGGCCAGTCAGTCGGCCTATCAGACGGCGGGGACGCAGTTTGTGGTGCTGGGGGGCCGGGCCGAGGCAATCCCGCCGGTGCGCACGTGGACGCAGGTGACGGGTATTGCCAATCAGTGGACGGCGCAGCGGGGAACGCCAACGGATTGGTATTACGCCTGCTTGGAGGGGGAGCCGTGGCCGCAGACGGAGACGGGGCTCTGCGCCCATCCCACTGTGGCGGGGCTGGATTTGACGGCGGAGGTGTGCGTGGGGCGCATTCCGGCGGTGGATGTGGCCTCGGTCAAGCGCTACGTCCGCCGGTTGCAGCGCTATGGGTGCCCCTCGTCGCCGGCGGCATTGCGCGCGGACCATGTACTCTTGAATGGGCTGGCGATGTCGGCCACGGCGATTGCCGACTGGGGCAAGGCGGATGGTACGCGTTCGGATGGCTATCCGTGGATCCGGGAGGCCGGTCACCCCGATGGCGCAAGCGACTCGGAGCTGTGGCTACGCAATATCTATCTCTCGCGCGTGCTTCCCGCGCGGCCCGAGGCGACGGTTGACCTCTGTTTCCCGAATGCCTGCGGCGACCCCGAAACGCGCGACCGCTTCACCTCGGAGCTCTCGATTGACCGCCCGGCGGACTTCGATCGCTACCTCGCCCAGCGGCCGGAGTTCGTGGCCATCTCCTCGCACGGTCTGCCCGCCGGCGTGGGGCGCCTGACGCCGCTCGCTTCCTCGCGGCCCGGCAACGCCTGGGGCATCGTCTACACCGTGGGCTGCAACACCGCGCAGTTCGACGAGCCTTCCCTGGCCAATGGCGGCCAGGACACCGGGATGGCGCTGCCGGAGGCGGGCGCTTTCGATGGCACGTGGCAGGCCTACGCGCTCGCCGAGCACACCCTTTTGGGCGGCGAGGAGAGCGGCGGCTTGGTCTACATCGCCTCGACACGCGAGGGGTGGCGGGTCGATGGCATTGGCGGCATCGGCGGAAAGTCCTACGAATACCTGGCGGCCTTCGCGAAACTCTGGGCGCAGGGCGGCAAGAGTCTGGGCGAGTGCTTTAATGAGCACAAGCTAGGCTTCATTGCGCGGGCTTCGCGCGAGGGCGCCTACGACGAGCGTTCGCTCCTGATGGGGACGACCTACTTCGGCGACCCCGCGTTGAGACCGTTGCGCGACCGGCCGGCGGCGGCCTTCGAGCCGGTGGAGATGCGCTTTGAGGATGGCTCGAGTGTCGAGGCGCGGAGCGGCCTGTGCGGAATGCGTTTGGATGAAGTGGCCCCGGCTCCAGCCCGCGAAGGGCAGGTCTTCGCGGGCTGGAGCCGGGCAGACGGGACGGCGGTGGCGGGATCGGAGCTTGTCACCTCGGCGTGGCAGGGGAGCACCTTCGTGGCGACCTGGCGCGAAGCCACCGCCGGAGAGCGCGAGCCCGTGCCGACGGTCGACCCGGCGCTGATGCGCGAAGGCTTCGAGGGGGACAGCGCCAGGGTGGCGGTCAAGGGCTACGCCCTCGCGCCGACCTCGCGGGGCACGCCGGTTGTCCGCACCTTCTCGGCGGGGAACGCGCCCTGTTGGCTAACCTTTCACGTACGCCACGAGGCGGGCTTTGAGAATGACGAGGACCGCGGCGTGGTGGCGGCCGTGCGGGGTCCGGCCGGGACGCTTTCCCTACAACGGCGGTGGGACCTGGGGTGGACGCTCGACCTGGAGGGCACCGCCGTGGGGGCCGTGGCCGTGCCGCTCGCCACCTGGTACCACGTGGCCCTCCACCTCACGGCCGAGGGGTGTGCGCTCTACCTGAATGGCGAGTTGAAGGCCTCGCTGCCCTCGCTGGGCTTGGGGGAGATGACGGTGGTCTTTGGCGGCAAGTCGGAGAGCGAGCGGTATGGGTGGGCCAATGCCGGAACGCTTTATCTAGATGAGGCGCTGGCCTTTGCGGCCGAGGCGGGGGTGGAGGCGGCCGATCTCTTTAAGCTTCATCAAGTGGCGGCGGACGCAGCGCCCGTACGGCGGACACTCTCGGCGGCGGAGGGTCTGGCCATTCCCGCTGGCGTGCCGCCGCAGATGGCGTTGATGCTCGCCGGTCGGGGGAGCTTGGCGCCGGCGGCGGGGGCGGCGCTGCCGCCTGTAGTCGCGCCCATCTTCCCAGCCGTGCAGTTGCCGGAAGCGGGCAGCATTTGGACCACGCCGCAGAACCGCGAGGCGATGGGGCTGGCGATGTTCGCGTGGGACCCGGGCGAGGCTGCACCGCCCCAAGCCGGTTGGGTGGCCGTGGCCAAGCCGGAGCTGACCGTGACGCGCCTGGCGTTGGGGGAGGACGGCGCGCTGGAGGTCGAGGCAGAGGTCTCGTCGGCCCTACCAGTTGCCTTCACCCCGCAAGCGACCTTCCGCCTGGTGGAGGCGAGCGACGGCGCTACCGAAGCGACCCCGAGCGCGGACATTTCCGGCGCCTCGGCGCGGTTGCGTCTGCCCCCTGCGGAGGCCAAGCAGCGCCTCTTCCGCGTCCGCGTGCAGTAGATGTGTTATACTAGGGGCGTAAGTGCGGCTTATTTGGAGGACGAACAATGCTCTTGATGTTATTGGCAGACGGCTTTGAGGAAATCGAGGCGCTTGGCACGCTGGATTTGTTGCGCCGCGCGGGGGTGGAGGTGCAGACAGCGGCCCTGGCCGAGGGGGGAAGCGTGCGCGGGGCCCACGGGATTGTGGTCCAGGCCGATGGGGCCTTTCCGGGCGCGTGGACGCCCGAGCGCGTCGAGGGGGTCATCCTGCCAGGTGGGATGGGCGGGGCAACGGCCTTGGCTGCCTCGGCGCAGGTGAAGACGTGGCTGCGCGCGCTCGATGCGCAGGGCAAGTGGATTTGCGCGATTTGTGCGGCCCCGGCCTTGGTCTTGCCGCGCGCCGGGGTGTTGCAGGCCGGACGGCGGGCCACGTGCTATCCAGCGCCGGACTTCATCGACGCGCTGGGCGAAGCTTACGAGGCGGCCCCGGCGGTCGTCAGCGGGAACCTGATTACGGGGGCTGGTCCGGGGGCCTTTGCCGCCTTTGCCCGCGCGATTTCCGAGGCGCTTCGCCCAGCGGAGGTGGTCGCGCAAGTGTGGCAGGACGCGCTGTTGTAGCGGAGCGAGGGGAGCCTTGGCGGAGATTGGGACTAACCTGAACCTCGGTGCCTCGCTGCAACAGCGGCAGGCCCAGGAGCAGGTGCTCTCCATCCAGGCGCAACAGCGGCTACGGTTGCTGCCGTTGCCGGTCCAGGCGTTGCAGATGGAGCTGCGCCAGCGCGCCGAGCAAAATCCCTTCCTGGAGTTTGAGCCGGCGGTGGAGGCCGAGTCGCTCGATGCCCTGCTCGATCGCTCCGCCGGCGACGACGGCGAGGCCGACGACCCGGACTATCTGATGGGCGGCCGCGAGGGGTATGGCGAGCAGGCCGACTTCATCGACCGCGTGGAGGCCGCCCGGCGCCACGAGTGGCGTATTCTCTCCCAAACCGAACCCGAAACGCTCTACCGTCACCTGGAGCGTCAGGTGCTTGAGACCCTCGAGCCCGGCGCGCAGCGCGACCTGACCCTTCTGGTCTGCGACGCTTTGGATGGCGATGGCTACCTGCGCACCTCCTCCGAGGAGCTGCTGGCCGATTGGTGGCAGCTCTGCCAAGGGCGCGCCGAGGTGGCCGAAGCAGCGGACCTGCCGCGCGCGATTGCGGCGGTCCAGGCGCTCGACCCGGTGGGCGTTGGCGCGCGGTCGCTGGCCGAGTGTCTGGCGCTGCAGGTGCAGGCGGCACCGGGCTACGACACGCAACGTGCCCTTAAGCTCCGCCTCTGCCACCACCTCAATGCTCTCCTCGACCGCACCCCCGAGCGTCTGGCCAAGAATCTGCGCTGCACGCCGGCGGAGTTGGCCGAGGCGCTGGCCTTTCTCAAGGGGCTCAACCCCTTTCCCGGCCGCGCCTTCGCCCCGAAAGAGAACCTCGAGGTACCCGAGGTGGTGGCCCTGCCGATGGCCGACGGCTCCTGGCGAGCCAGCTGCGATGAGCGCGTCTTCCCGCACTTTCGCGTGGACGAGGCGGCCATCGCAGCCGCCCGCGAGGCGGCTAAGACGCGCGAGGAGCGTGCGTGCGTCAGCGACCTGGAGAGCGCCGCGCGGCTCTTGGTCGATGCCTATCACGAGCGCAACGACACCCTCCGCCGCGTAGCGCAGGTGATCTTCAACCATCAGCGCGCCTTCCTGGCCAGCGGCGGCGAGGCGAGTACCCTCAAGCCCCTGCTGCAGCGCAAGGTGGCCCAAGAGGTGGGCTACGATGAAAGCATCGTCTCGCGCACTCTCAAGGACAAGTCGGTCCGCGTGGCCACTGCCCGCAAGCCGATCCCCTTCAAGGCCTTCTTTACGCGCGCGCTGCCGGCGGCGGCCACCGGGGCCGAGAGCGTCTCGGAGCAACAGGCCAAGCAGGCGCTGCGCGAACTGGTGGCCGCCGAGGACCCGGCCGCGCCGCTCTCCGACCAGGCGATTATGGAGGCGATGGCCGCGCGCGGCATCCCCCTGGCCCGCCGGACCGTGGCTAAATATCGCGATGCCCTCGGCATTCCCTCCACCCGCGAGCGGCGGAGGCAGTAGTCTGCAATCAAAAGGGAACGAGATGGACGCAACCCCTAAACCAATCTTACTTGTCTGGCTGGCCCTGCGCGGGGTGCCGGAGTTTACCGCCACGCGCGAACAGGTGGCGCGTTGGGCCGCCCAGGTGCCCGAGCTGGAGGTGGTCTTTGCCGACAGCCAGGAGGCCTTTGTGCGTAACCTTTCCAGAGCCACCTATGTGCTCACCTTCCGTTTTTGCGAGGCGTGGTTGCCGCTGACCTATCGCCTTCGGTGGATTGCCACCCCCGCGGCCGGACGCGAACTCCTGGGCGCGCGCTTGCCCGATCGTATCCGCCTGACGCACGGGACCTTCCACGGTGAGATTATGGCCGAGAGCGTGGTGGGAATGCTCTTGGCCGTGCGACGGGGGTTGCTCCCGGGGTTAGGTCTCTGCACGGCGGCCGAGCCCTGGCCGGAGTTCACGCCGAACCGGACCACGATTGCCGGATCGACGGCCGGCATTGTGGGCTATGGCCACATCGGCCAGGCCATTGGGCGCAAGCTTGAGGCCCTGGGTGTGACTATCCACGGCATTCGCCGCGCCAACCTGCCCGAGCTACCTGCCGTATTACCGAAGGCCGACGCGCTCATCCTCGCCCTCCCGGCCACGCGCGAAACCGACCGCCTGGTCGATACCGCCGCCCTGGCGCGTCTGCCGGCCCACGCCGTGCTCATCAATGTCGGGCGCGGCAACGCCGTCGACGAAGAGGCGCTTGCCCAGGCCCTCGAAACCGGGCGCCTCCACGCGGCCTTCCTCGATGTCCTCCAAACCGAGCCTTACCCCGCCGATGGTCCGTTGCGCAAAGCTCCGCGCTGTTTCCTATTGCCGCACGCCTCGGCCTTCGCGCCGGACTACCTCGACCGCGCCTTCCAAGCCTGGCTGGATGAGTATCGGGGATGACAGAGGGCCGGGCAGAGCGTGAGGTACACCCTGTCGACGCTGTTTCCGCGCCTCAGGCCGTGCTCGTCAAGGACGAAGCCATCTGCCTGTGCGTGCGCCCCTTCTCCAAAACCTCGCAGATGGTGACTTGGTTCGCCCGCGAATACGGGTTGATTACCACGCCGGTCAAGGGCGCCCAGCGGCCCAAGAGCGGCTTTGTGGGGCGCTATGACGTGGGCTACACCTGCGAGATTGTCTTCTACGCCCACAGTCGCTCCGGCGGCACACACCACATCCGCGAGTGTTCGCCGCTGGCCTTGCGCGAAGCGCTCCGCACCCACTGGCGCTCGGCCACCGCCGCGGCGTATGGCTGCGACCTCACCTTGCGCGCCACCCGCCCGGGTCTGCCCAACCCCACCCTCTTCCAGACGCTGGAGGACTTCCTGGACGTGCTCCCCACCGCCGCCGCGCGCGAGGTGCCCCTGCTGCTCCTGTGGCTGGAGAGCAACCTGCTGCTGCACCTGGGCGTGGCGCCGGACTTCACCCCCTGCCCGCGCTGCGCCCCTTCCCCGCACGCCACCTTCTCCGTCGAAGAGGGGCACTTCTGCTGCAACCACCGCCCGAGCCGCCTGCCCAAGCCCCTCACCCTCTCGCTCCACCGGGAGATCCCCGAACTCTTTGTGCAGTTCACGCGCGAGTCCATCGTTCAGACCCTCGAACGCGCCCGCGCCTCGCAACGCACCGACTTCTTCGGCCGCCCCGAGCCCTTCCCCGGCGTTTTCGGTCTGCGCCGCTTCCTGGGCATCTTTCTCAATCTCCACCTTGACCTCCTCCCCGGCCCCCGCCGCACCGCCCTCGACCTGCTCATCTAACGCCTCCGCCCGGGGTTCGCATTTGCGCACGCGGCGCGCTTCTGCTATACTGGATGCACTTTTTCGCCGGGCTCGTGGTGAAATTGGCAGACACGCAGGATTTAGGTTCCTGTGCCGCAAGGCGTGAGGGTTCGACCCCCTCCGGGCCCACCAAAACAATAGGCCGCGCTCGCTTGGGCGCGGCCGCATTGTATCTTGAGGGCAGGAGCCGGGGTTAGCGGCCCTCGTCGAGCATCGCTTCGCCGATGTTCAGGCAGTCTTCCTTGAGGCGGCGGTAGATGTTGAGAATGTCGAGCACGACCACGACGCAGAGGGGGTCGATGGTGGGGTCGTGGTCGGACATTCGGGTCATCTGCGCCTTGCGGATTTCCTTGACGCGCGCGGAGATGCCGGCGGCATCGGGGTGCATGTGCGCCAAGAGGTCGGCCGCGTGGAGCTTGCCCTGACGGAAGGCTTCGGAGACGACGGCGGCGAAGTCGCGGCACATATCGTGGAGGTTGATGAGGTCCTCACGACCACGGTCGGAGAGCTTCATCCCGGCCTTACGCATACGGATGATTTGCTTGAGGAGGGCGGCCGCCTCGTCTGAGACCGACTCATACTCGTCAGCCACGCGCAGGAGCATACGGGCACGGTTGGCAACATCGGAGGGCAAGTTGGTAGTCATAATGACCCCGAGGAACTCGGAGACCTCGTGCTGAAGGACATCGAGTTCTTCTTCGGCGTGGAAGATGCCGTTCTCGAGATCCTTGTCGCTCTCGCCAATGAGAACGGCACGGAAGTTGTCGAGGAGCGTCTCGCAGCGCCGGCTCATGTGTTCGACCTCCTTGCGCGCCTGTTCCACGGCCACCACAGGGGCCAACTTCAGCGGGTTGAGCACGGTCAAACGCGGGAGTTCGTGGATCTTCGCGTCCGGAATAATCCAGGAGATGAGCCGCGCGAAGTGGGTGGTAAAGGGCAGAAAGATAAGGGTGTTTAGGACGTTGAAGGCGGTGTGGATGCCGGCAACGGCGAAGCCCAGGCCATTGGGATCCATCCCCGAGATACCGAAGAAGCGGTCGGCGAGCGGCAGGCAAATCGGAAAGAGCGGGGCCATAATCACCACGCCGATGAGGTTGAAGAGGGTGTGGGCCAGGGCCGCACGGCGGGCGTTGGTGGGCGCACCGATGGCCGCAAGCCAGGTGGTGACGGTGGTGCCGATGTTCATCCCCAGCACGAGCGTGGCGGCAGTGTCAAAGGAGATAATCTTCTGCGTCACCAGCACCACGGTAATGGCCGTGGTGGCCGAAGAGGACTGAATGAGCGCGGTGGCCACGGCCCCCACGAAGATGCACTTGATCATTCCCCAGAGCATAAAGCCGTTCTCAGCGTTGGAGACCGCGAAGGCCTTCAGAGCGTCGACGAAACCCTGGGTGGCCGAGAGCGGCTCCATATTCGTCTTGACCAGGTCCAGACCGTAGAAGATGAGCCCCAGCCCCAAGAAGATGAGGCCCCAGTACTTGACCGCCTCGCGCTTGGCAAAAAGGTACATCAGCGCCGCCACGCCGGCCAGACCCAGACCGAAGGAGGCGTCCAGCTTCGGGAAGATGGCCACCAACCAGGCCGTCACCGTGGTACCGATGTTCGCGCCGATGATGACATTAATCGCCTGCAGCAGCGTCATAATCCCCGAGGTGACCATCCCGACCACCATCACCGTGGTCACGGCCGAAGCCTGAATGATGCCCGTCACCACCGCGCCCGTGAGCACGCCGGCAAAGCGGTTCGTTGTGGCTGCGGCCACCAACTGGCGCATCTTGGGCCCGGCCACGGCCTGCAACCCCTCGGAAATCTGCTTCATCCCCAGGAGGAAGATGCCCAGCCCCCCAATCACCGAGGCACACATCGCAAACGAGAAAACATGAGTTGATGCAATCATCGCAGCTCCTAATCTTGTGACAACACGCTCAAACCACAGCGGTTAGGGGTCGGGAATAAAAAGTTTCTGCCCCACGCGCACCTTGGTGGGGTCCTTGATGTTATTGGCCTGCATAATGGACTTGACCGACACCTTGTAGGCCTGCGCGATGGCCGAGAGCGTCTGCCCGGCCTCGACCACGTGATTGTAGCCGCTCTTCTGCGCGGCGGCCTCCTTTGCGGCCTGCTTGGCCTCGGCCTCGCGCTTTTTGGCCAGATCGGTCAGGCGCTTGGTAATATCCTCGACAATCTCCCCGCGCAACCGACCCTGCGCCTCGCGCACCGCCGCTAAATCGCTCCGCACCGCCGCCAACTCCGCCTGGGAGACCGTGTCCCCCCCGCGCTCAAGCGCCCCCAAGCGCGAAGCCAACACCCCCTGCTGTTGCTCGATGGCCTCCAACCGCGCCGAGAGTGCCGCCAACGACCGCTGCACCTCCCGCAACGCCTGCGCCTGCTGGGCAAACGCCGCCGGTGCCAATCCCCCATTCGCTCCAGCCCCTTGCTGGGCACACACCACGGCCGCGCAAAGCACCGCCGCCAAAACCAAAAATCGCCGCATAGTCAACCCAACAAAAAGGGGCGCGCGCTTTCGCACACGTCCCTAATCCATACCTTACGCAATCGACTGCGTTAACTTCCCAATCAGCACTTCGGCGCGCTGCACGCCCACCATCGTTTCCACCGGCGAACCGTCCTTGAAGAGCACCAACGTGGGGATGGACTGCACCCGGAACTGCGCGGCAATCGTCGGGGCCTTATCGATATCCACCTTCCCCACGCGCACCTTCCCCTCCAACTCCGGCGGCAAAACCATCTTGTCGAGGATTGCCCCTTGCATCTTGCACGGACCGCACCACGTAGCCCAAAAGTCCACCAACACCACGCCCTGCGCCACCGCAGCGGCAAACGAGGCTTCATCAAAATGCTCGACAGTCATCATACGTCCTTTCTTGCCTTGTAATCCAAAGCACGCCCACACTATAACAAAACTTCCACCGTCTGTCACCCCACCCTGCGCGCCAGCAGCCCCGAAACTACACAGCGAGCGCCGGGGGAACCGACGCTCGCTGTGTCAGAGGGCCGAACGCCTTAGCTAATACGCAGGCCCTTGGCCTTGAGCTGGGCGGCATTGAGGGCGTAGGCCGGGTCAATCTCCACGGGGGTGGCCTCGGGAAGGGTGATGCCGGCTTCGGCAAGCCAGGCGCGCCACTTGGTCTGGATATCGCGCTTGGCGGTGGCCGGGGAGTCGTTGCCCTCGGCATTCTTCACCGGGGAGAACTCCTGCGTGCGGTCGAAGGCCAGGGTGAAGACCTGCTTGGCGTTAGGGATGACATCGAAGATGAACTTCTCAAACTTGTAGCCGTTGGGCTTTTCAGGCTTGACGACTTCGCCGGCGGCGTTGACCATCGCGATCTTCTTGTGGGCGAGGTGGAGGGGCATATTGCGCTCGGCCTCGGCCTTGAGGAAGGCGTAGGAGAACATATGGATGGCGGGCGAGCCATAGGCAAGCCAAAGCGAGCCATCGGGGTTGGTGCGCTCCATCTGCTCATCGGAGAGTTCGGAGTATTCCACCATCGCGAAGTGGCCATCGCGCACGACCACCACGCCCATCCCCTCGTGCGCATCGCGCTTGAGGCAGACCTTGAGGGTCATATCCGCGCCCTTGGCCGCGTGCAGACCCACGAAGGCCGGGTCGGCAATCTCGACCATCGGATTGTCGACCTGGAAGAAGAAGACCTGCTCGATGCCGCGCTTGGCCATGTCGGCCAGGGCGCCAGAGCGGTCGAGGGCCGCCAGGGTGCCGCCGTGGCCATCGGGGCTCATAAAGATGTGCCCGGGCTTATCGAGGATAATCTTCCCCTCGGGGGTCAACGCCGGCCACATGCCCTGCACGAAGAAGAAGACATCTTCGCGCGGGAGGCCGAAGTAATCGTGCTCCTCGAAGTGGGCGCGGGTGGCCGCGTCGTTGGTCTCGGAGGTCATAATATAGAAGGGCACATGCGTGTTGTAGGTGCGGTCGAGGCCGAGAATCTTGCGCGCGTGGAACCAGAAGAGCGGCGCGTCGGTGATCGGCCCAATCGGATAGGCACCCTTGGGGCCCTCGTAGCCCAGGCGCGAGCCCTGCCCGCCGGCCACCAGCAACACCGCCACCTTACCGGCGCGCAGCAACGCCTCGCCCTGCTCAACGCAAGCGGCCAAGGCATCACCCTCGGGGATTTCCACGGCGGCCGGCTCGAAGGCGCCCGCGGCGGCAGCCGGGGTCCCGCTCTGCTTAAGCATCTCCTGCATTCGCGCAATCGCGGCAAAGTCGAGCGTCTCGATCTGCGCGAGCAAAGCGGCCTGCGCGGCGGCATCGAGCTTCTCCCAGAACTGCAACACCTGGGGCTGACCGTTGGCCTCAAGCGCCTGCTTGGCTTCTTCGTACGTCATAAGCGAAACTTCCTTTCTGTTGTTAAGAACTACTGCGAATCTTGTGCGCGCTGCTTCAGGTAGGCTTCAATAAAGCCCTGAACGTACTTGCCGTCCATCATCCCCTGCACATTGGCCGTCTCGTGGCCAGTGCGGTGGTCCTTGACCATCGTGTATGGCTGGAAGACGTAGGAGCGGATCTGGCTGCCCCAGGCGATTTCGCCCTTGTCGCCATAGAAGCGCTCCATCTCCTTACGCTTCTTATCCATCTCCAGTTCGTAGAGCTTGGCCTTGAGGACCTGCATCGCGCGCGCCTTGTTCTGATGCTGCGAGCGCTCCACCTGGCAGGCCACCACAATACCGGTGGGCAAGTGGGTCAAGCGCACAGCCGAGTCTGTTTTATTGACCTTCTGACCACCGGCGCCGCCGGAGCGATAGGTGTCCACGCGCAGGTCCTCTTCCTTAATCTCCACATCCACATCGTCGGAGATTTCGGCCACCACATCCAGCGAGACGAAAGAGGTGTGCCGACGCTTGGCCGCATCAAAGGGCGAAATGCGCACGAGGCGGTGCACCCCGCGCTCAGCTTTCAGATAACCGTAAGCGTAAGGCCCCTTGATGACGAACATCACGCTCTTGATCCCCGCCTCATCGCCCGGCTGCAAGTCCAGCACTTCCACCTCGAAGCCCGCGTCTTCGGCATACATCTGATACATTCGATAGAGCATCGAGGCCCAGTCGCACGCTTCCGTGCCGCCAGCACCGGAGTGCAAGGTCAAGATGGCATTGCACGCATCGAGCTTGCCACAGAGGAGCGACTGCAACCGCAGCTTATCTTCAATCTTCTCGGCCTTCTCGAGTGCCCCCTCGGCCTCGCAGGCCATCAAGTCCTGCTCTTCACCTGGCGCTTCGGCATCGGCCATCTCCAAGGCCATCTCGGCCTCCTCAATCGAACCGGTCAAGTCATTGAAGGGATAGATAAAGGCCTTTTCGGCATTGCCCTCGGCAATGACCGAGCGGGCAGCCTCGGGGTTATCCCAAAAGCCGGGCTCGGCCTGTTTGGCCTCGGCGGCATCCAATCGCGCCTGGCGTTCGTCAATCTTCAGGTAGGCACGCATCTCTTCCAAGCTCGTCTGGAGCTTGGTCAAACGCGCAACGATGGCATCGCGGTCAAACATACACGCACTCTCTCAATCGTCGGTCACACTCTATCACACTCGCGGCAAAAAGGGAAGCGCGCGCTGCGCTCCCCTTCGCTTAGCCTACGCCTTGAAGAAGGCGTGATAGAGGGCGCGGACGGCAGCCTCGCGATGAGAGCTCTGCACCCCGAACATCATCGAGATCTCCGAGGAGCCCTGGTTCATCATATCGATCGAGATGCCTTCGCGGAAGAGCGCGAGGGTGGCGTGAGCGGCCATCCCGGGGGTGTAATAGAGCCCTTCGCCAACAATCATAATCAGCGAGGTGCCGCGCTCAATCTGGAGGTTGTCGGGCTGCAGGTCGCGCATAATATGGTCGCGCACGCGCCCTTCCACCTCGGGGGTGAAGCCCTCTTCGCGGAAGATGACCGAGACATTGTCGATGCCCGAGGGCATGTGCTCGTAAGAGATCCCCTCGTCCTCAAGAATCTGCAGCAGCTTACGCCCAAAGCCGACCTCGCGGTTCATCATATACTTATCGATATAGAGCGTACAGAAGCCCGAGGAGGAGGCAATGCCAACCACCGACCCCTGCCGCGCGCGGCGGTGATGGAGAATCATCGTGCCGGGCGCATCGGGATGATTGGTGTTGCGGATATTGATGGGGATGGCCGCCTTTACCGCCGGGATAATCGCCTCATCCTGGAAGACGCCGAAGCCGGCATAGGAGAGTTCGCGCATCTCGCGATAGGTCATCTCCGCAATCCCCTCGGAGACCTCCGGCACCAGGCGCGGATCCACCGGGTAGACCGCATCGACATCCGTAAAGTTCTCGTAGACCTTCGCCTTCACCGCCGCGGCCAAAATCGACCCGGTGATATCCGACCCGCCACGCGGGAAGGTGGCAATCTCCCCCTTACGCGTCACGCCAAAGAAGCCCGGGAAGACCACAATCTCGCGCTCGGCATCGAAGGCCAGGTTCGCCAGGCGGTCATACGATTCGGGCAACACCTGCGCATTGCCAAAGTCGTCCGACATCAGCAGCCCCGCTTCGCCCGGGTTCTTGTAGGCCGCCCGGATGCCGCGCGCCCGGAAAGCCGCCGCCACGATACGCGCCGAGTTATCCTCGCCGGCCGCCTTCATCGAATCCATAAAACGTGCGGCATTGGAGAGATCCATCGAGGCCACGCGCTGCTCCAAGTCTGCGCGGATTTCGGCCAGAACGCCCTCCGTCTCGCGGTTCTTGTCCAGCCCCAATCCACGATAAATCTGCGCGTAGCGCTCAACGATCGCCTCAAGCACCTCCTGCGGATCCTTCTGCGTCAGGCAACGCCCAGCGCACTCAATCAGCAGATCGGTCACCTTCGTATCCTGCTTATTCCGCTTGCCGGGGGCCGAAACCACCACAATCCGGCGGGCCGGATCCGAGGCCACGATATCGCAGATCTTGGCAACCTGCACGTCGTCCGCGACGGAGGAACCGCCAAACTTGCACACTTTCATAGAAACGCTAACTCCTTGCTCTCTCGCCCAAGGCACCCGGGCATCCGCCCAGCCAGCCCCTGGCGCGACAAAATCCTTTAACTTGCTCGCTGCGCTCGCAGAGGAGAGATGACAAAGAAGGGATGATAGACCGCCA
>CAMGJH010000002.1 GCA_946056345.1 uncultured Lentisphaeraceae bacterium
GGGGCCTAGGAGCAGGCCCTGAAAAACCTTCACGCTGCCTGTTCTGACGGCCGCCGTCCTCGGCGGCCCCGGTTGCGCCCACACGGCACGCAAAAGCCGCCGAGCCCAAAGGGCGCGGCGGCCGGGGTGGAGCGCCCCACGCTCCCGAGGGGTGTGCCCCCACACGCACCTGCGTGTTTAGCGCTGGGTGCTCGCGGCTTCCTCGGCGGAGAGGAGGATGGCCTTGAAGAAGGTGCAGTCGGTGCGGAGGATGAGGTGGCTCTCGCCGGAGACATCCTCGGGGTAGAGTCGGCGGAGGTAGCGCCAGTCGTCGCCGAGGGTGGCCTTGCCGAGGAGGACGAGGACGCCATCGCCGGTGAGTTCGCCGACGGGCTCTTCGCCGTTGCGCAGAGCGACGGAGACGGTGGGCAGGGTGGTGCCGTCGGGCTCGGTGTAGGTGCCCATCGAGGTGATATCGAGCGCGACATGCTCGGCGGAGATGGTGGCGTTGTCGAGGCCGAGCCAGTACTTCTCGGAGGCGGTGACGCCGTCGAGGGCGGACTGCTCGCGGATAGCGTCGGGGGCGACCTGGAGGAGCCAGGCGAGGAAGCCATCATCCTGGGAGGTGAGTTCACCGCTGTCGGCGAGCAGGGCGGCCTCGGGGGTGTAGGTGAAGGTGACGACGTAGTCGGTGTCGGCCGTGAGGGTGTCGGCATCGAGGGTGAGGTCGGCGGCGGCTGTGGCGGAGAGGCCGATGCCGCTGGCGGCGTAGGTCGTGGTTCGGACGATGGGGGCCACGATGGGGGCACCGTTCTTGGTGACGGAGGCGCGGGTGAACCAGTCGTGGTTCCAGTCGGTGAGGGCGAGGGTGTAGCCGGTGCCGGTGACGTAGGCGGCCGAGAGGCTGCGCCCGGCCTGCTCGGGGTAGGCCGCGCCGCCCTTGTAGAGCAGGAGCGAGGCATCGCCGCCGAGGACGCGCGCCGAGAGGTTGGAGATGGTGGAGCTCTGCAACTGGTAGGAGGAGCGCGGCTGAATGAAGGTGCCCTCGTTGTTGTAAACATTCGCGCCAGGGAGGGAGACCGAGCCCGAGCCGCTGCGGTCGATGTCCCAAAAGAGCATGTCCCAATCCGTGTGGTAGAAGAACTGGGCGGTGGAGTTGCTGTTATCCGCCTCAACCTCGGCGAAGGTGGTCAAGGAGAGGCCGCGGACGGTGGAGGCGGTGGTGGCGTTGGCGTTCTCGGAGGCGATGGCCAGGTTCATCCGGTCCGTCACTTCGTCGTAGTCGTTCAGGCGGCGGTAGCAGAAGAGAACTTCGTCTTCCACCACGCCATTGGCGCGCTCGAGGGCGATGGCATAGACGATGCCGTTGGCGTAGGCATCGGCCGTGCGGAGTTCGTCGTCGAGCCCGGCCTTGAAGAGGGGCGTATCTTCGGCGAACTGGAGCCAGGTGAAGGCGTTGACCGCCTCAGCGCTGTACGGGCTGGCCTTGATGTCCTCGATGAGCTTGGAGGTGCCGAAGCTCTCGTCGATGCGGTCGGCGGCGAGGTAGAAGTCGAGGTCGTAGAAGCCGGTGGCGGGGTCGCCGGTGTCGTCAATGCGGCGATAGGGGACCCAGGAGCGGAGGGCCACGCGGTGGTCTTCGGTCCAGACAAGCGGAGTCTCCTGCGCGTCGGTGACCAGGGGCATGGGGGCGTACTTGAGGACCACCGACCAGCCGTCGAGCGAGTATTGCGGGATGTAATTGCCAGTGGCGGGATCCTGCGTGACGGGCGAGGCGTAACCGGCGAGCTCGAAGACGGTGGGCAGGTCGTTGGCCGGGAAGGGGCGGAACTCGTTAATCCACACGCCGCCCTGGGCGATGGTGTAAACCCAGGCGTAGGGGGAGATGCCCTTGTTGTTGGCGGTGGTGATGGCGTTGATGTTGGCCTTGGCGTTGGGGAGGTACCAGGGGCAATAGGCGGTGACGGCGTCGGAGGAGAAGTTGGAGATGGACTGCACTTCGTAGACGCGGTCGTTCCTCGCATCAGCGATGACGATGGCGAAGCGGAGGACGGAGCCCTCTTGCCAGGCACTCTCGGCGGCGGCATCCATGGCGATGGTGGCGGCGTAGGGCAGAAGGCCCTCGGCATCGGCCAAGCCGGTGTCGGCCACGCGGGTGGTGGTGGCCTCGGCCAGTTCATTGGCGGACATCGTGGAGAAGGCGAGGAGGGTGTCGGCAGCGCGGGGGTTGGTGTCGGTGTCGGTAGCTAAGAGGCGGTTCTCGTCGCAGTAGCCGCGGTAGGTCATCGGGATGATGCCGGCGGCGGCGTAGAAGGCGCGGCCAGCGGCACCAGTCTGCAGGCGGCGACGCAGGCTGCGCAAGCCGACGGGAGCGATGCCTTCGCTAATCGAGGGCGTGCTGCCGAGCCAGCCGCTGGAGCCAAGGTCCCAGTTGGCGAAGAAGGTATCGCGCTTGGCGACTTCGGCGGTGGTCACCTCGTTGAGGTTGGCCGGGAGCTTATCCTTGGGGATGAGGGTCCAGACGAGGAAGGGGCGCAGGCCGGTGTCGGCTTCCAACTGCTCGCGGACGGCTTCGACGGTGTTGCCGAGGCTGCCGCCCACGAGACCGAGCTCGGGATTGATGACCGCGCTCATCCCCAGCGTGTCGCCCACCTGCGGCTGATGGAGCCAGCCGTGGAGGTTGGCATACTGGCCATCGACGTTGCCATCGGCGTCGGACCAAATGGGCTTGGTGACGGTGTCGCCGCCCTTGGTCTCGTCGGGCGCGCCGGTGCCGTCGAGGGCGTAGAGGGTCTGGGTGACCAGCCAGGCGCCGGAGAGAACGTCGCCCTGGCCGACTTCCATCTGGATGGCGTTGATGGCCGAGGCCGGCTCGTCAGCAAAGACGAGGGTGATGACGAAGGCATCCTGGTCGCCGAAGGTGGTGGTTTCAGTGCCCACGGTCGGGACGATGTAGTCGGTGTTGAAGGTGATGATGCCGGTAGGCTCGCGGATGGTCGAGCCGTCTTCGGCCGTGAGGGTGGTGTATTCCGCCTCGGCGCGGAAGGCGCCGGTGGTGTCGGCCACGCCCATCCGAATCCAGTCCTCCGTGGTGGCATTGGGATTGGTCTGGGCCAGCTGGCGCAGGGTGGCCACCTGGGCATCCACCTCCGCTTGCGTGAGGGCGCCATTCGCACCGATGAGCATCACGTGGCCGATGAGGCTCGGCGGCAGGACGAGGCGCTCGAAGCGGTAGTTCGCGCGCAGACGGTAGGAGAGGACCTGGCGCTGGTTGAGGGCGGCGTTGTAGACCCAGTCGGTGCCGGAGAAGGCCTGCGTGAGGGCGTCACCGTTGCTGGCCGTGCCGGAGATGGGCTGGCCGGCGGCATCGAGCTCGAAGAAGCCGAACTGCTGATAGCCGCAGAGGACGCCGCCATAGACGGTGTTGCGGATGGAGGAGGTGACCGTGACGCGGTTCCACTCGGGGTCGCGGTCCGGCGAGATGGTCTGGCCGTGCTCAGCGTTGGGGCGCTGCGGGGTCTCGGGGGCGAAGGTCCAGACAGTACGCTCGGCGATGGCCGAGGAGACGCACGGCACGCCGCTGACATAGACCTGCTGGCCCACGAGCTGGACCGAGCCGGCCTCGGTGGCGGCATCGCTCTTGCCGGGGACAACGTAGGCCGAAGCGTTCAGGAGCCAGTCGTTCTCCGCCAGCGAGGTCGGCGCGGCGACGGTTTCACCACCGGTGGCCGCGACCGCACACCAGAGGCCGCCTTCGACTGCGCCGCAGGGGCGGTGGAGGACGTAGGCCGAGCGCGCGTCGTCGACCAGGGTGCCGAAAGCGGAAGCGGGCACCGTGCTGAAGGTGTGGGCGAAGCTACGGGTGGCTTCATCGCAGGCGCCGACGGGGGCCGAGCCGGCCTCGGTGCCGGTTTCGGTGTAGCGCTTGACGGTCCAGCCGTTGGCGGTGGTCTGCGGCACGTTGGGATTGGCATTGAGGATGCCCTGGCGCAAGAAGGGCATGGCCACTTCGGCGTAGGGGGCCGAACCGGCGGTGCCGGCGGAGAGGTTGACCTCGCTCAGCCAGGCGGATTGCGGCGGGGTGCTGTAGAGGTAGAAGTAAGGCGCGGGGTGCGCGGTGGCGGCGTTGCGGTCGGCCAGCGGCTGATACCACTCCGGATAGGTGAAGAGGCCGGGGCGCGCGGCAAGATCGGCCTGCGGGAGGAGGAAGGAGACGGTCTCGTTGC
Organism: uncultured Lentisphaeraceae bacterium; assembly: GCA_946056345.1. Classification (GTDB taxonomy): domain Bacteria; phylum Verrucomicrobiota; class Kiritimatiellia; order RFP12; family DVOR01; genus Spyradenecus. Next base: position 4,206 of record CAMGJH010000002.1, read on the forward strand.
CACCGTCGGCCTGCACCACATAGGTGTAGACGCCCCAGACGCAGAAGGGAATGGCGGGCTCCTTCTTGCTCCAGGTGGCCGCATCATTCGGGTTGTAGCCCAGGGCCTTGGCATAGGCATCGCTCAGAATACCGATGGCCGAGGCGGAGAGGGCACGGCCGGCAGAGAGGTCCTTCAGCTCCACATAGCGGGCCTTGCCGTATTGGGCGAAGGGGCCCTTGAGGGCGGCGATGGCATCGGCATACTCCATCCCTTGGAGGGAGGCGGAGGCGATATTGCCATTGCCGTCGCCAATCGCCTTGAGGCCGGCCCAGGGGGCGTCGAGCCCTTCCCAGGCGGCATAGCCTTCGGCCAGGCCGGCGGGCGAGGGATAGGTGACGATGAAGGAGGAGAGCTTGGCCTCGCCCAGAGGCGCCTCGTTGTAGGCGATGTCGAAGCCGAAGCTGCTGCCCCACCACGGCTGATAGGTGCCCAGCGTGGTCCCGGTGTAGGGCTGGACGCTGGTGATAACATCGCGCCAGTTGGAGGCGTCGTTGAAGGCGAAGGTGGCCTTGGCCTCCACGTTGTAGCGGTCGTCGTCATCGGAGCTGCCGAACTTCTTGAGCACGGCGAGGAAGGAGACACTCTCGCCCGGCGCAAAGCCGTCGAGCTTGAGCGTCACCCAGCCCTCGGCATCGGGGGTGGCGGCGGCATCGATGAGGGTGGCATCGTCGACGATCTGGGCGCGGATCTTGGCGATGTCGAGCTCGGCTTCGCTGGTCTTGGCGTCGAGCAAACGCAGGGAGACGGCCTCAACCAGGTGGAAGGGGAAGGGCGTGTAGGTCAGCGCCACCTTCGGCGTGGCAGCGGGAATGGACCAGGTGACGGACGTGTTGCGGCCGCCGCGGCGGCTCTCCGAGACGAGGGTGGTATCGTCGGCGCTGTAGACATCGAGCGTGTGGGTGCCGTAGGGGACGCCGGAGAGGATGGAGAGGACGGTGCTCTGCGAGAGCTCGCGGTACTTAACGAGGAACTGATCGGGGTTAATCTGGCGCGGGGTGACCTGGGTGTAGGGGCGCTCGGCGCCCGGGGCGACACCATCGCTCGGCTCGTCCAGGCGCGGGTCCTCGACGGGGTTCTGCGTTTCGGGCCAGGTGCCGAAGCAGAGGGCGGAGAGGTCGAGCGGGCCGTTGGCGTCATCGGTCTCGATGGCGTTCTTGCGCGTGACCCAGATGCCGCCCATATCGACCGTGGCGATGGAAGAGGCGTAGGTGACGCTCTCCTTATCCTTAACGGGGGCGAAGGAGGCAGAGGTCTGGCTGAAGCGGTTATCGGCCGTGGTCTTAGCGGGGAAGAAGTTAGCCTTGGTCAGGCGGCGGCCGTGGGCCTGGGCCAGGGTCAGGTTGCGCTCGAGCAGCTGCATTGAGCCGAAGTCGTCGGTCATCGTCTCGCCATAGGCCTTCCAGTCGCCATCGAGGAAAGTTTGGTACCACTCGCCGCCGAAGCCGTTGGTGACCATTGAGGAGCGAATGCGCTCGTAGAGGTTGTCGATGTTCTGGTTGGCGCTGGCGGAGAGTTCGGCCGAGGAGACGTTCGCATAGCAGATGATGTGCTCGGCACCGCCGGTGGGGCGGAAGAGCATCAGGCTGGCGGCATAGGAGCCGGCCGGCGAGGCGGTGTCCGGGTCCATCGTGCGCTTGAAGATGCCGCCGTTGGGCGTATCGGCCACGCCGCCGGCCTCGAAGTCCTCGGAGCGGTTGCCGGTGCTGTCCTGGAAGAAGAAGCGGCTCGAGGAGGACGCGGCAGTGTAGAAGGAGCGGACGGCGTTAGAGCCGGACTTGCGCTGCGCCGGCACGGCGCCCTTGTCCGGCGTCTTGAGGGCAGTGCCGCCGCCACCCGCCCCTTCGGCGACGGTGAGGACGGTGTTAGCGAAGGTGAGCGCGCCACTGGTGGTGCGGCGGACCTGCCAGGCGCCGATATCCAGCCCGGCCGGGGCGCAGAGCTCGACAAAGCGGTTGTCCCGGACGCCGGTTGCGTCGCTCAGGTTGAACTCGTTGATGAAGACTTCGCCGGGGACGCAGGAGTAGACCCAGTAGTAGGGCGAGAACATCGGGGTGTCGCTGCCGGCGGCGGCTTGCACTTCGGCGTTGAGGCTGCGTGGGAAGTACCAGGGGAAGTCGGTGTAGTTCTCGGGCTCGATCTGGGTGGCGAACCAGGCGTCGCTCTCGGCGCTCTGGTAGACGGCCCAGGCGGTGTAGCGGACGAGGGAGTTGGGCTTGAGGGCGTTGAGGCCCAGGGAGGTGAGGTCGCCAAAGAAGTTGTAGGTGCCGGGCGCACGCTCGAGCTCGACGGTATTGTGCAGGCCGAGGGCGTCGAGCTGCTCGATGGTGAGGACGGTGGCCGTGGCGGCGGGGAGCTCGCCCTTGACGATGTTTAGGTTGCCCTCCAGGTTGAACCAGGCCGAGAGCGGCCAATCGGCCAGGTGGTCGCGGTCCCAGGCGATGATGGGGTTCGCGGAGTCGGACTGGACGATGGCGCCGGCATCGAGAACGGTGGCGTAGGAGTAGCCGTCGCGGTAGGTCTTGACGCGGGAGGTGGAGGAGGTAATCTCGTGCGGGTCAAAGGTGATGAAGACTCGGATGGACTCATCCTTCAAGAGCTGGGCGTGGCTGAGGTTGACCATTGTCCGCAGCGCGGGGGCCCCGCTGATGGGCTGGGAGAGGGGCGAGGTGCGGTTGAACTCGGCGGGGTCGTTGTTGCCGCTGACGTTCGAGAAGGCCACGGTGTCCACGCGCAGCGAGGGGCGAATAGGGTCGACAATCGAGAGGTGGTCCACCAGGATGCGGCCATAGGTGGGCTGGCGCGGCTCGCCGGGGGTGCCGAAGCCGTCGGTGGAGACGCCGTCGCCCTCAATGTAGGCCTGCAGACGCAAGCGCTTGACCTGACTGGCGGAGAAGCCCTCTGCGCCGGTGGCCGGGTCGCCGGGGGAGAGGTCGGCATTGGGCTTGGTCTTGTAGAAGGAGAACTTGGAGAGGTCCACATCGTAGACGTTGTAGACGGTGTTGGTCACTTCCACGTAGGTGACGGGGGTGAAGGTGGCGTACTCGGCCTCGTCGGTGGAGGTGGTGGCGCAGAGGTAGAGGCGCACGGGCTGGGGCTTGGGGTCGACCAAGCGGGCGGCGAAGGTGACGCGCCCGACGCCGTTCTCGAGGAGCGGCGAGTTGAGGAGGGTGGTGGAGAAGGTGCCATCCACGTCGGCCTCACCCTCCATCCGGTCATTGAACTGGACGGCCTGGGTGAGGAGGCTCTTCTCGGCGAAGGCTGCTTCGGCGGGGGTGGCGCCATCGCGCGCCTGACGGTCCTTCCAGTAGAGTTGGTTGACCGGGGAGGAGGTGAGCTTGATGTTCGTGCCGGCCCAGGAGGCGACGGAGCCCTCGGCGTTGTCGTTCACGCGCAGGTCGTCGAGGTAAACGTAGGGGTCGTCATCCTCGGTGAGGTCGGAGGTGACCATCACCAGGCGCAGGGTGCCACGGCGGGCGACGAGTTCAGCGCCGCCGAGCTTGGGCAGGATGCTGGTCATCGCCCAGGCACCTCGGGTGTTGCGCAGTTCCACGGGGGCCGAGACATTCTGCCAGTTGGTGTAGGTGTTGGAAAGGAAGTCGCGATTCGCCGAGGGGTTATTGGCGTATTGGAGCATCACGTAGACAGAGGGGAGAACCTGGCTGCCACCGAACTCGTCGCGCTCGGGAATGCGATACTTGAAACTGACCGCGCCGAAGCCGGTCGTGGAATAGGGCATATAGATGGCCAGCGAGTTGCCGGTGTGGGAGATGCCATCGGTCGCCGTTTCGCCAAAGGTGCCGGAGGTGTTCTTGCGCGAGCGCTGCAACAGAATGCACTGGCTGCCGTTGTAGTCGCCGGGCTCGACGTTCAGCTGCGCGTCCTCCTCCGGGCGGATCCACACGCCCACGGCCGCGAAACCGTTATCGGCCAAGAAGCCTTCGTTGGTATAGAGCGGCACGCGGCTCTCGCCGTTGCGATTGCGGTCGTTGCCACACCAGGAGGAGACGTAGATATTGTCGAGGAAGAGGTTGCACTCGTTGTCGGCCGGGGCGAGGACGAGGGTGGTATTGGTCTTGCCCACCACCACGGTGAAGTCCTGCGCCACCACATCGGTCGAGACGGTCCGGTCGAAGACAATCTGGCCGTTGTTGATGGCCTGAATGCTCAGCTTCCCGGCGAGGTCGGCAGTGGGGGTGCGGCGGGTGAGCTGGAAGTGCGCCGAGCTGCTGCTATCGCGCGCCAGAGTCCACGACCCAGCGCCCGTGGCCCACGCCGGCGGATCAGGTTCATTGATGAAGACCTCGGTGGAGGCCATCGCCGCTGCCGTGAAGGTATCCCCGGGGGCGGCCATCCGCGAGACTCTGCGGAAGATGGGGCGGCACTCGGCCGAACCCAAGGAGAGGATGTGGCCGCGCGTGGTCGAGGCTTCGGCGTTCTGTGAGCGGAGGCGCAGCGTGGGGGACGAGGAGGTGAGCGAGTCAATCATCCCCGCAGCCAGGCGGCCATCGCCCATCACCCACAGGCTGAAGGACTTGCCCGAGAGCGTCCCGGGGAACTGCAGATAGCCGGCGGTGACGGGGGTGCCGCTCGCATTGGCAATCGCCACGCGCGAAGCGCTGGAGCCAGACCACTTGTAGAGCTCGAGCATCACGCAATCGCTGGGCAGCTGCGCGGCATCGTCCGAGAAGGCAATCATCTGCGTGGCGCGCAGCTCAAAGGTGGTGTTCGAGTTCTTTTCCTCGAGGTAGTAGGAGACGGAGAAGCCCGCCGGGCCGCACGTTTCGGCCGGGCGATTGAACTGCACGCCCGCCGAGATGCCGTAGCCCGCGAGGCTGTACATATTGTCTTCGTCGGTGCTCAGGATTTGAGCGCGGTGGCCCAGGTCGTAGGGGATGGACATCCCGAGGGTGAAGGAGACGGTGCCCACGCCATTGAGGATCACCTCGGCATTGGAGCCAGACTGCGGGGAGATGTCCTCGCCCGCACGCAAGCGGAGGATGGAATCGGGGTAATACTTGCCATTGTCGCGCGTCGGGGTTCGGCTCAGGACCACTTCGGCCCGGCGGCTGAAGGTCATATAGCGCGAGTTGTAGAAGGTGGAGCCATCTTCGCGCAGGAGTCTGGGCTCGGCCCACTTGTCACCGGCGCCCCACTGGGTGAAGCCGTTGGCGGCAATGGCGGTGTTGTCGGTCATATAGAAGGCCAAGCCCCGGTTATCGCCGCGGCCGGTCTCGAAGCGCTCGGTAAAGGCGGTCTGGCTGGCCAGCGGGCCCTCGTCGGGGATCCAGCCCTTGGCCACGTAGACTTCGCCCCCGGAGGTGATGCCGGTGGTGCAATCGAAGTCGGCCTTCACGGTCTGGCAGTTGTCGCGGAAGTCCGTCTCGGTGAAGTTTTCCGAGGGGGCATACCAGGTGTTGAAGTCCTGCCAGAAGGAGCCGCAGAGGCGCACCAACGCATCGCCGCCGGCGGTGGGGTTGGCCGGGAAGGTGACCTCCACCATCAGATGGGAGTTGGGCAAATCGTCCAAGATGACGGGCAAGGGGATGGTGGCCGCCTCATCCGTCTGCATATAGGCAAAGGTCTCGGTGACGGCGGGCACGGGGGAGACGGCGGTGGGCATCACGCCGGCGGCGGCCGAGCCCCGCTGCCCGAACCAGAAGGTGCTGGTGGCCGAGGCAGTGGTGAAGCCGACCTTGAAGGAGAGGTGGTCAAGCTCAAAGACCGGGGCGATGGTCGGGTCGGCATCTTGATAGCCCCACGCATACTTGGCGGTCCGGTCATCCGGGAGGTTGAGGGCCTTGGAGATGTCCACGCGCCAGAGGTTCGGGGCGGTGGGCGAGGGCAACATCGGGATATCGAGGGTCTTGAGCTCATAGGGCAAGGCGGCGGTGCCGGTGCCCGAGCGGTAGGTGACGCGCAGGAAGGCCGAGGCCTCGGCCGTCTCCTGCTCGCGGAAGTCGAGGACGGCGGGCCGCTGCTCGGTCTCGCCGTCCACCGTGACTGCGTAGGTGGTGGAGAAGCCGGTCTCGGCCTCGCGCTGGTCGATCACCTCGCGCCCGGCGAGAAAGGAGCCAAAGACCTTGTAGTCGAGCCCCAGGTCGTAGACCCCCGGGAGGACGCCCAGGAGCGAGCCATCGGGCTTGAGGAAGAAGGCATCCTCCTCGGCATTGTTGGTGCCATCGGCATTCGTGAGCAAGGTGCCGCGCGAGAGCTGGGCGGTGAGGGTCGCCTCGCCCGTCGCCTCGTTATAGCCGCTGACCTCGATGCCGACCGTGTGCCACTGGCGGACCAGGTCGCCCTCGGCACGGCGGCGGAGGTTGAGCGTGGCCTCATAGCCGCGCGGGCGGGTGACAGCGTCGCCAGAGGAGGTGGCGTTGTAGAGAATGGAGAGCGGGGTGGTGGTGTCGAGCGAGCCATCGGCCTGATGGCGCAGATAGGCCGGGTAGAGCGGCTGGCAGGTGGGCTTGCCAAAGGCCGCCACCGGCTTGGCCGAACGGACGCGCACCTTGCGCACGGCCACGGTGGAGAGGGCCGCGCCGCTCGCGGCGTTGAGGGTGGTAATGCGCACGATGCGGAAGCGCGCGCGGTCGTTGGCCACGCCATTGAAGTCCACGGTAAAGGCCTCGTAGGCGCTGGAGAGGTCAATCGTCTGGAGGGTCTGCCACGCGCCAATGCCGTCGGCAGGGCACCACTGCACGGCCAGCCGCTGGGGGTTGCCCTCCTCGGTGGAGGTGGCCAGCGCCTCGAAGGAGACCGAGCCGATGCCGTCGGGATAGATGGGCGAGACGATGCGCGGATAGCGCTCGTAGGTGTTCACATCCGAGCCCGCGAGGTTAAGCAGGTGCACGCCGGCATTCCCATTGTAGGCCGAGCCGACGGCGCCGCGGTAGATGTGCCAGCTGTTCTTCTGGTTATCGTCGTAGGAAGTCGTGCCCGTCGGCTTCGTGGAGCCCAAGCGCCACTCGAAGGCCGAGCCCAGCGTCACCTGGGAGGCCGCGTCCACCGTGTCGGTCTCCTCGGGCGTGTCCACGCTCACCCACAGACGGCGGTCGGTAAAGTCCATCTTGCGCCCGTGGTCCTGAATATCGGAGATACGCACGAACGAACCCAAGCCGTACTGGGAGGCCGCGTACCACTCATAGGTTGCCTCGCCCGCCAGGAGCGAAGCAATCATCGGCTGCTCGGTGGCAAAGTTCGTCGCCTGCAGGTCGTAGACCTCCTTGCTCAGATAGACGCACTCCCAGCGGGCCGGGTCGTGCCCCTGCCCCAGCGCCACATACGAGCTCCACGCCACGCCGTCGCGGTTGTTGGCCTTGCGCGAAGCCACGCCCGTGTAGTTCACCGCGCCCGTCTGCGGCATCGGGTAGAAGTCGGCGGTCGACGGCGTCGAGCCGCCGGCGGTGGTATACGGCGCGTCGCGCTTGAGGACGATGCTCCCGGTGAAGGCCGTCTCGGGCCCCTTGTGCTTACGGTACATCAGGCGCGCGGGCGAAGCCGCCACGCTCACCCCCGTATGATTGCCCGTGCGCGGCACCGACACGGTCACCTTCACGCGCACATAGCGCGTGTCCGCGCTCACCGGCTGCGCCGTCTCGGCGTTAGCCGGATTGTTCAAATCCGCCGCATCAACCAACGAAAGCGCATACGACACGCTGTCGAGCTGGGCAACCCCTTGCGCACGCGCGGCGGAACTCCAAAAGAGCCCCGCCACCACGGCCGACAGCACCAAAAGCTTCAGTTTTCCGACCATACCGCTCAATCCAACTTTTCACCGGAAGCATTCACGCCACCCGACCCATACCACTTGGAAAGTTTCTTGCGCTTGGTGGTATCGGGCGAAGTGATGTCACGCGAAGGATCCCGTATCGCCTCCACGTGCCCATCAGCAAAACAGACGTGCGCGTACATCATCCCATTGTCCTCGTGCACAAAGCCCATACACTCGTCGCCCTCGTCCCAGTCCCACACCTGGTCACCTTCTAGCGAATTGGCCGACTTCAGCGCCTCGTTATCCAAATCCAGCTCCACGAAGAGCACCACCTTGCTCGGCAACGCCTCCGTGCGCGTGCTCCCATCCACATACGGCTTAAGCGCACTCTGCCCGTAGCGAATGGCATTGCTGCCGCCGCCGCCCGCGTAGCCGCTACGCGAATCGTAAAGGCTCCGGTCCGTGCCGGTAATCACATTCATCGCGTAGGCCCGCGCAATGCTATTCTTCGCAATCCCCAGCTTCTCGGTTGCCTGGCGCTGAAAGGCCGGGTTCACATACGCCGTCAAATCCCGCCCCATATAGTCAAAGAGGCACCCATTCATCACCGCCACCTGTGCCTGCGTCCACATATCCCCCCCGCTCCGCTCATACCACGAAGCCGGCTTGGACCCCATCCCCCCCTCCTTGCTCTTCGAGTCAAAGCAAATGCAGCAGCCATCCTCGTTGACATAAGAGTCGCCATCAGCATTACCGCAAGTCAGCTGATTGCCCAGGCCATACACCCCGTCGTGATTTCCGTCACCAATCTTGTCTCCCGCCTCCGCATCCCCCTTGCTCCGCGGGCAACTATGCTCAAAGTACACCCATCCGCGCGCGCGCCCATACCGCTTCTCCTTACGCCTCTCATCTGACGGATCGCGCCACTGAACCTCCGAAAAATAACCGCCCGCCGCCGGATAGCAGCCCCCGTGCTCGCTCTTG
>CAMGJH010000003.1 GCA_946056345.1 uncultured Lentisphaeraceae bacterium
GGATGCTGCTCTTCTTAAACTCGTGCGTGGAGAAGAAGACCTTGCCCGCCGGCGCGCCGATGAGCCCGCCCAGGCGGCAGAAGGCCGCGTAGCCCGCCGACCACGAGCGCTTGTGGACCATCGCGTAGAGGGTGAAGGGGAAGGCCGCGCTCGCCGGGCGGGCGTAGCAGTGCGTGACCTCCGCCTCGGCCGCCAAACGCCGCCCCGCCGCGTCGCACGCTTCCGGCGCCACCTGCCAGCAGCACATCCCGTTGGCCGTAAAGCCTCCCGCGCGGTGGCGCAGCAGGAGGGCGAAGCGCCGCAGCGTGCCATCGGCCTGCCAGACGCGCAACTGCGGCAAATCGGCCACCCGCCACGGCTCAACCACCTTCGCCGTATCGTCCTGATAGCGCCGGACAATGGCCACGGCCTTGGGCGAGAGCGGCGGGGCCGGCACCACCTCCGGCGCCGGCGCGGCCACCGGCGCGCGGTATTCGGTCCGCTCGTCGCGTTCGCGTGTGCCGGCCTCGAAGACCACATCGATCTTGTAGCGCGTCAGGGCCGGGAAGGGGGTCGGGGCCAGGTCGGCCAACCGCGCGGCCTCGGCCTCGAAGCGTTCAGCCGGCGCCGAGAGGGTCCACCAGAGGTTTGGATAGGGCGCGTAATCCTGCGCCGAGAGGCCATTGGCCGAAAAGTCCACCGGCCAAGCGCGCTCGTAAGCGTGCGTCACCCCCGGCAACGCACAGACCCGCGCCGCGGCTGCCGCTAGCGCCGGGCCTTCCGCCCGCACGGCGTAGAGGCAGCTGCGATAGCCCAAGCGCCGCGCATCGAAGACCGCCCCCACGCGCCGCACCATTCCCGCCGCGCGCAACCGGCCGATAAAGCCCGCCAGCTGCGCCTCGCTCGCGCCAAGCGCCTCCCCCAAAACAGTCAACGGCCGCGACACCAAAGGCCACGGCCGCTGCAAGGCATAGAGCCAGCGCGCTTCATCTGCAGAGAGTTGGATCTGTTCGTCCATCGCGCGTAAAGTAGCACATTTCCCGCCCCGAGGGAAGCCCGGCCCTAGATGGCGGCGGCGATGGCGGCGCCGAGGAGGGGGGCGTCGTCGATACGAACAATCTCGAAGGAGAAGCCGCGGGGGCGGAGGAGTGCATCGAGCTGCTGCTCGACGATTTTGCGGAAGGGGACGCAGGCGGTCTTCCAGAAGGTGGAGCCATCGGCATTGATACGGCAGAGGCCGGAGCGGCAGCCGCGGGCCTCGGCGGATTGGAGGGCGGCGGCAGCGATGTTGATGGCGGCGAAACGGGCAGCGCGCTCGTACATCGGGCAGAGGAGCGAGCGGATGACCTCGGCTTCGTCGGCCGAACAGGCGAAAAGGTCTGGCCGGCGGCCGGCGCAGAAGTCGTCGAGCTCGATGTTAGTGAGGGCGCGCGAGAGGATGTCATCGCGTAGGCCGGCGGAGAAGAGGTTGGCTTCGGCGGCGGAGCGGAGGATTTCGGTGCCCAGTCCGCCGAGGTGGACGCCGGAGATGCAGCGCTCCCAGAGGGCCCTGCCGTTGCCGGAGGTGGCCTCGTGGCGTTCGTCGAAGCGCGAGCGAGAGAAGTCGGCGAAGTTGCCCGACTCGCAATTGATGGGGTAGAAGGTGCCTGCGGGGAGGCCGGGGGCTTTGAGGATGCGCCCGGCGGCTTCGGCGTAGGCGGTGTTGGTGCCGGTGCCGAGGATGAAGCCCACGTAGGCCGCGCGCCGTTCTTCGGCGTGATGGGCGTAGGCGGCGAGCAGGGCGGCGACGGTGTCGTTGAGCACCACGGGGCGGGTCTGGCCGATGTTGCCGGCGGCGAGGGCCGCGCAGAGCCCCTGGGCCACGTTGGTGCCGACGATGGACGAGGCCTGGATGTGCTTGGTCCAATAGAGCAACACGCCCTCGGAGGTGACGGGGTAGGAGAAGCAGAAGCCGAAGGGCTCACCGGGGTGGAGGTTCGGCCCGAGCACATCGCAGAGTAGGCGGTAGAACTCCTCGTGGCTGACCGGCCCGCGCGAGCCGGGCATAAAACCCTTGAGCTGCGGGCCAATCGCCGGCACGCCCTGCGCGTCGAAGCGGACCCGGGCCGAGCGCGTGTTCGTGCCGCCCACATCGAAGGCCGGCACCTCGCAGTTGCGCGGCATTTCGCGGTTCATCGCGAAGCCGGCCGGCAACATCGGCAGCCGCCCTTCGCCCAAGAGTCCGCGCGCCATCTCGGCGCGAAAGGCCTGGAGGATCTCTTCTGCGTTGGCCACCTGGGCATCAAAGCCGTTGTCCAGTAAGAACTTCATCAAGCACCTCCTCGCGCACCGTACAGCCGGTCCGCACCTCGCCAAAGGCCACCGGCAGGGCGAACCGAACCACGCCCGCGGCCTTCTTCTTGTCGTGTGAAAGGTAATCCCTGAGCGTGGCGGCATCGTAGCCGGCGGGGATCTCCGTGGGCAGCCCCAACGCCTCGAGCCCGGCCTTGACGCGCGCCGAGAGCCCCGCCTCGCGCGCCACACCCATCCCCTCTGCCAACCGCGCCGCCGCCACCGTCCCAATCGCTACCGCCTCGCCGTGCGCCACGGTAAAGCCGCTGGCCGCCTCGACCGCGTGGCCGACGGTGTGACCCAGGTTGAGCGCCGCGCGTAGACCAGTCCGCTCGAAGGGGTCGGCCAAGATGGTGCGCACCTTTACGCCCACCGAGCGCACCACCAGCTCGGTCAAATAGTCCACCGAGCCGCGCGCCTGGGCAAAACGCCCGAGCAGCTCGGCCAGCGCCGGGTCGCCAATCATCGCGTGCTTATAGGTTTCGGCCAGACCGCAGCGCAGTTCGCGCTCGGGTAGCGTGGAGAGCACTTCGGTATCCGAGAGCACCGCGCAAGGCGGATGGAAGGCACCAATCAAGTTCTTCCCGGCCGCCAGGTCCGCCCCCGTCTTGCCCCCCACGCCGGCATCGACCATTGCCAGCAGGCTCGTGGGCAGATTCAGCCAGCGGATACCGCGCAGCCAGGTGGCCGCCGCAAAGCCCGTCAAGTCGCCCACCACCCCGCCGCCCAGGGCCAACACCAAGTCGCCGCGCTCCAGCCCCGCGCGCAACATCGCCCCCCAGATGCCCTCCACCGTCGCCAAGGTCTTATGCTCCTCGCCGGCGGGAATTTCGTGGCAGGGCACCGACGCGCCCAAGGCCGCCTCCACCCGCGCGCGGTAAAGCGGCAACGTGTTGCTATCGCCCACCAACAGCAGGTGCCGCGGTCGGGGCTCCAACCGCGCAATCACCCCGCCCAGCAGCCCAATCGCCCCCGGCGCCACGCGCACCGTGTAGGGCGCACCCATCCCCGAGACCAGGTAGACCCCGAAGGCCGCCAGCACCCGCGGCCAGACCTCCTGCGGCGGGGCAATGCCATCGACCGCCACCTGCAGCCGGAAGGAGGCGTAGTGCTCCTTGCGCTCGGCCAGCGTTTTGAGCAACGCCGAAGCGTCCGCCGAGAAGGGGCGACTCCCCGCCTTGCGCTCGACGCGCCGCGCCAACTCCTCCGGCGGCGTCTGAATGCACACCACCGGCCCGCACGCCTCCACCAACGCGCGGTTGCGCTCGCGCAAGAGCGCCCCGCCCCCCAACGCCACCACCGCGTTCGGCGCCTCGGCACAGAGCGCCTCCAAGGTCGCACTCTCCGCATCGCGAAAAGCCTCGCGCCCGGCCTGCGCCACATAGTTCGGAATGCTCATCCCCACCCGCGCCTCAATCAGCGCGTCCAAGTCCACCGCGCGCTTCCCCAGCGCCGCAGCCAAATTGCGCGCGCAGGTCGACTTCCCCGTCGCCGGTGGCCCATACAAAAAGAACGTCTCCGAAGCGTACTGCATACCGTCTGCCTAACTCCTTCTTCGCCCCATTGTAGCACATCTTGCCCCTCGGCGGGCAGCGCGTAGACCATAAAACAAGAGAGCAGCCCCAAGGCCGCTCTCTCGCCACGGTTGACACGGCAGCGCTTAGTACTGCGCCATCGCGCTACGGGACTTGGCGCGGATGCGAGCACGCGCGGATTTACGACGCGCCTTTTCGCAAGGCTTCTCGTAATAACGGGTTGCACGCAACTGCTTGATGAGACCCTCCTTGTCGAGAATCTTCTTCAGGCGCTTGAGACCGCGCTCCACCGATTCGCCCTTTTTCAAACGAACCTGGATCATGCTTTGCTCACCTCCTTTCCCGGAAATCTTCCTGTGAGTTAGGCTTCGGGCATCGTCTTGCGCAGACCCTGGCCGCGATCGCCCTCTTTCCACTGACCACGCTTGATCAGCAGATTGATGCGCTCGAAGCGCTTGAGCACGTTGCGCTTGCTCGTAATCTTGCCCGAGCCCTTGAGGCTTCTGTGTTGGCTCATCTTGAACCTCCTTAAGGTCTGTCGAGGGGTCGAGACCCCAATTGGTTGAAAGTCGCGCAATGGTAGCAAAGCACTCCGCCAAAGTCAAACACTTTACGAACTGTTCACCGTTCAAGATGGGGCCTTATGAGTTTGCTCTGGGCCGGGTTCGTTTTGGACCCGAGGCGCTTTACATTTTTGTCCGCCCCGGGTTCGAGGTCGATCCGCCCCGGGTTGACCTCGAGGTAGGCCCGGGTTGCCCTCGAGGTAGGGCCGGGTTCGTTTTGCACCTGGGCTAGGTGTCCGCCGGAGGCGGCACTCCCCGGCGTGCCCGCGCGCTTGCTCGCGGGTGGTCCTTGCGGCAAAAAAGAGCCGCAGCGCCAAGGGAGGCGCTGCGGCCGAAGGGGGAGGAGGCTAACAGCCAGCCGCTAACGGCTTGTCACTATTCCTCGACAACCACGCGGAAGCCGACGTTGTAGGGGCGCTGCCAGGAGGGATAGCCCCAGCGGGTGGCGGAGGTGGCGCGGATTTGGCGCTGGTACCAGGAGCCGCCGCGGATAACGCGCAGGTCGGGGTTCTCGGCCTCGAAGCCAGTGCCGCCGACGTAGGCGGTGAAGGGCGAGGAGGTCCATTCGGCCACATTGCCGTGCATATCGTGGAGGCCGAAGGCGTTGGGCTGGTAGGAGCCGACCTTGGCGAGGTGGAGGACCCCGTCGTTAAAGCGGGGGTCCTTCTTCTCGTAGTCCATAAACTGGTTGGGATTACGGATGGGCTGGGGGTCGACGCCGGAGACGGCGAGCTTCTTTATCGTGACGTCGGCGAGGTTGGCGTGCTTGGAGAAGTCGTCGTTGAGTTCGCCGTAGTTCATCGGGGTGTCGGTGCCGGCGCGGCAGGCGTATTCCCACTCGGTCTCGGTGGGGAGGCGGACGGTGCGGCCGGTCTTGGCTGAGAGCCACGCGCAGAAGGCTTGGGCCTTGTCGTAGGAGACGCGGATGGCCGGGAAGTCGGGGCCGTTGACGAAGTAGCCGCGGCGGACCTGGTCCTTGTAGTGCATATCGTAAACACCGTTCTCGAAGGTGGCATCGAACTGCTGCATCATCGCCATCGTGGTCTCGGTGGTGGCCATATAGAAGGGCTTGGAGACGGTGGCGATGTGGGCGGGGGCTTCGGCGTTGGACTCGGTGTTAGAACCCATCACGAAGGAGCCGGCGGGGATGCGCACGGCGGTGATGACCTGGCCGCCACCGAGGTCGAGCTTCAACTCTTGGCGCGGGCCCTGCTTGGCTTGCCCATCGAAGGGCCAGCCATCGAGATCGATCTCGGCCTTGGTCACGCGCGGGCCGGTGGGAGGCTCGAAGGTGACGGCGCCGGGCTTGTAGGGGTTGATCACGCGCTCGGGGTTGAAGTCGAGGTTGGTGGTTTTCTTCTCGTAGCTGCGGCGCTGCTCAATGACATTCTGGCGGCCGCCGCGCTCGGTCCAGGTGCCGAAGTAGGGGACGTTGAGGTCGATCCAGGTGACGAGGCGGTCCCACTCTTCGGCGGTGAGCTGCACGCCCTTGTGGCCCTTCTTGAGGTGCTGATAGAGTTCGGAGGTCGAGGCGTGGAACTCGAGGGGCGTGAGGACGTGGTAGTCGCCCTCGGGGCCATTGCGGCGGACGTAGGGATGCAGGGCGATGTAGGAGCCGCTGAAGCCGTTCCAGACATTGGGGCGGTAGGTGAAGTCGGGGATCTTCTGGCCGATGGCGTTGGTGGCCTTGGTCTGGCCGTTGTGGCAACCGACGCACTTGCGGTCGAGGACGGGCTGGACCTCGCGGTCGAAGCTCCAGCCGCGCGCCGGGCCGTACCAGGGCTTAATCTGCTGGGGCTTCTTGCGCGAGGCGATGGGGGCGATGGTCGGCGGGGCCATATTTTGGCTTTCGTGGCAGCCGATGCAGCTGATGGTCTCGCCCGGCATGCCCACGAGCCACGAACGCATCATCTGCAGCGCCTGGCCGTTTTCATCGAGCGGCTGGACGGTGAGGGGCGTGTTGGCCGGGAACTCGAACATGCACGAGCCATCTTCTTCCACATCCACGGTGCCGTGGAGGATGCGCACGTCCCACGGACCTTCCATCCCGATGGCGTAGTGGCCGCCGGCGTGGCGCGGAGCGTATTCGTAGTTGAAGACGCGCAGCTTCTTAACCTTGCCGTGGGGGACGCCTTCCAGGGTCTTCTGGCCACGGTAGACGTTGGCCATATAGACATTGCAGGTCTTGCTCTCGAGGTTGACGCGGTCGGGGCGGACGGGCGGTTTGGGGCGGGCCTTGAGGGGAATGGGCTCGTAGTAGTTCGCGTCGGGGCTCTCCCAGAGGGTGAGGACGTTGTCGTAGATATCCACGAGCACGAGGCGCCAGGGGGAGGCGTTGTCATCCTGCATCGCGGCGAGGACGAGCTCGTCGTTGAGCGGGCGGGGGTGGAGGAAGTAGGGCTTGATATTGTCGACCAGGCGGTCCAGGGTGATGTTCTCGATCGGGCGGCCACGGAAGGGGAACTTGTGGATGGCGCCCTGGGTCTCGATGCGGCCCTTGGAGACGTCGAACATCACCAGTTCACCCTTGCGGGCCACGCCGTGGTGGCCGGTGACGATACCGACGAACTTGGTGGAGCTGCCGGGGATGTTCTGGTGGTAGAAGACGGCGTTGGGCCAGTAGCTGTTCGAGCCGTAGAACTCCTGCTGGTCAGTGCCGTCGGGGTTCATCGTCATCAGCACGCGCGAGAAGTAGTGGGCTGAGTCGGTGTACTCCCAGCGCATAAAGACCACGCGGCCGTTGGGGTAGACCTCGGGGTTCCAGTTGATGTCTTGGTCAAAGGTCAGGCGGCGCGAGCTCTTGCGGTCGGCCGAGAGGAGCAGGAGGTTGGCCACGTAGTCTCCGCCGGCCACGCAGGGCACGCCCTGGAAGCCCACGGTGGCGGTGGTGATGATGCGCCCATCGGGCAGGTAGCAGGCATCGTAGTAGTCCACATCGGGGTTGGCATCCTCGTAGGCCTTGTGCCAATCCGAGCCATCGACGTTCATCTCATAGATGCCCCAGGGGCCTTCCTTTTCGTCGCCGGAGGAGAGGAGGATGCGCTTGGCGTCCCAATCGAGTTCCACGTCGCCGAGGTAGGCGCTCGAGCTCTTGAGGGTGGTGGGCTGACCGTTGGGGGCATCTTCCTGGCAGAGCGGCCCGCGCAGGAGGGTGTTGCGGTAGCCGCGCAACGTGGCGTTGTTGTCGCCATTCCAACCGGTGTTGCCCTGGTAGTTCTGGAAGAGGCCCTGCTTGGAACCCTTCGGGCGGTTGACGAAGAGGATCTCCTTAAAGTCCACCGCCGGGTGCTGGAGGAGGACCTTCTTCTGCAGGTCGCGGTAGGTATCGTAGAGGGCCTGAGCATCGCTTTCCTTGGCCTCCAGCCGCTGCTGGAGCGCGTCGATGCCCGCGGCAATCTCGGCGGCATTCGGGTAGGCCTCGGGATACTTTTCGGCATAGGCCTTGAGCGCATCGCGCAGGGCATTGACCTTGATTGCGCCCACCAACGCGGCGATCCGCGCCCGTTCGGCGCGCTCAGCCAGGGTGTCGGCGTGCTGACCGGTGCGCGGGCCCTTGCCGGCTTCGGGGACAAAGTAGTTCGTTCGTTCGGTCTTCGGCCGCGTCTCTTCCCAGACAATCGTGCGGTTCGCGTCCGAGAGGGTGACGCGCACGCCGTTAAGGCGCTGGGCATACCCGTCGCCGCGGTTCCAGACGACGATCTTCTCCACGGGGACGCTTTTGCCCAGGTCGACTTCCCACATCGGGTCGGTCAGGTCTTCAGGCGTGTGGGTGATGGTGTTATCGCCATAACGATCGGAGGTGTTGCCGTCGATGGCGCGCTTGGCATCGCCGCCCCAAGCGGTGGCGCACTGCACGGCCGTTCCGCCGAGGGCCACATTCTGCCCATTGGCGAAGACCTCCACCTCTGCGAGCGAGAGCGTGGCCTTGTCCTTCGGGATATCCACCGTCACATACCGCGCCTCCACCGCCGCATCAAGCTGCCCGGCCCCAATTGCCGCCAGCGCTGCTAAGAGTGTATTCCGCATCCAAGTCATATCATGTATCCTCCAAGTTGAGTAACCATAGAATACCCGAAAGCCCGCCTCCTTGGCAAGCCTTTTCGCCGATTCACGCAGGATTGGCAACCACAAAGGGCACAAAGGACACAAAGGGCACAAGGTCAAGCAACGCGAGAGGCTATGCCCTTTGTGTCCTTTGTGGTTGCTAAAACGCACGCTTAGCGGTTGCGCAGGGCGGGGTCGAAGAGATCGCGCAGGTCGTCGGCGAGGCGATTGAAGATGAAGACGAGCAGGAAGATAGCGAGCGAGACGAAGGTGAGCTCCCACCAAATCCCTTGCCACAGGCGAACGCGGGCGTTGTTAATCATAATCCCCCACGAGGGCTCGCCCTGCACGCCAATGCCGAGGAAGGAGATGAAGACCTCCGTGGCCACGCTCGCCGGGAAGCGGATGGAGAAGGAGATCAGCACAATATGCATCACGTTGGGGAGGATGTGGCGGAAGAGGATGCGCGCGTGCGAGTAGCCCAAGACGCGCGCGGCTTGGACGTAGGCGCGCGAGCGGTGTTTAAGCACCTCCGCGCGCAGGTTGCGGCAGACGCTTACCCAGGTGGTCAGGCCAATGCCTAGGTAGATGCCAAAGAGCCCCTTGCCGGCGATGAGGGCGATGGCCAGGATAAAGAGCAGTCCGGGCATGGCCGAGACCGTGGCGCAGAGCCAAACCACGGCGCTGTCGATTTTCCCGCCAAAGTAGCCGCCGAGGCAGCCCAAGAGCACGCCCAGGGGGATGGCGATGAGCGAGGTCATAATGCCCACGTGGAAGGCAATGCGCGCACCTTGGATGAGGCGTTGGAGCACGTCGCGCCCGAGGTTATCCGAGCCCAACCAGTAGCGATGCGTGCGCGGCGGCAGGCGCGTGCCATCGGGGAGCGTACTCTCGGGCCAGGTGACGCGGGTGAGCGGCGGCACATAGCGGCTTTCCATATGCAACTCGTTGTAGGGCGCCTGCCGCTCGGGGGCCCAGGTAAGGGCCGGGCAGCCGGGCAGGAGCGTGCCGCGGTAGTAGCGGTAGACCCCCTCGCCCCAGAGCGCGGCCAGGGTGTAGAGGAGGATGGCCAGCAGGCAGAGGCGCGAGACGGCGTTGCTCCACAGGCGCTGCCAGGGGCTTGGGGCGCGGAGGGCGACACTTTCGGCGGCGGGTTTCATACGGCGAGGCGGACGCGCGGATCGAGCCAGCCGTAGGCCAGGTCGGTCAGCAGGTTGACGAGTTGGTAGATGAGCGCGCCGAAGATGACCACCGCGCGGACCACGGAGAGGTCGGCGGAGTTGATGGCGTTGATCGAGACGCTCCCCAGGCCCGGGATGCCGAAGAAGCTCTCGAGCAGCAGCGAGCCGGTGAAGAGGTAGGGGATGGAGAGGGAGATGTAGGTGACCACGGGGATGAGCGAATTGCGAAGCACGTGGCCAAAGAGGATGCGCCGGCGGCTGATGCCCTTGGCCAGGGCCGTGCGCACATAGGGCTTGTAGATTTCATCGAGCATCACCGCGCGGTAGAAGCGCACGTCCGATCCCAGGGAACTGACCACACCGATAATCACCGGCAGCACCAGGTAGTAGGCGCTCTCGTAGCCCCACAGCGGAAAGAGCGGCCAGCGGAAGCCCAGCAAGAACTGCCCCAGCAAAATCCAAACCACGTAGTTGATGCTCATCAGGAGCGTTGAGAAGCCGAGCACCCCGCGGTCCCACACGCCCCCCTGCTTGGCCGCGCACAGCAGCCCCAGCAGCACTCCGCTCGCCGCCCCAAAGAGCAAAATCGGCACCGAGAGCGACAAGGTCGGCAGCAGCCCCTGCGCCAACACGTGCGCCACCGGCTGCTTCGTCTCAATCGACATCCCCAGGTCCAGCCGCGCCAACGAGCGCAGATAAAGCACGAACTGCGACTCGAAGGGATGGCGCAGCTTCCGCCGCACTGCCTCCACCCCCTTTGCCGAGACTGCCTGCCACCCCTCGGGCACCTCCACCTCCTGCTGCCCCGTCACGCGCCGCAGCGTCGAACCCTCCACCTGCCGCAACTCTACCACCGCCGCCCCCGGCAACGCATAGGTCCCCGCGTGCAACGCAAAGGCCAAATCCGTGCCCCCATCGCTCGCGCGCTGCACGCCATCAACCTTCGCCCAACGCCCGAAAAAGAGCGGCAAGTCGTAGCCATTGGCCTCGTCGAAGGCCGCGATTGCCTGCTGCGTGGCGTGCTGCCCCAACATCGTCTGCGCCGGCGATCCGCCCACCACGTAGAAGAGAATAAAGGAGAGCACCAACACCCCGAAGGTCGTCGGCAACATCTCTAGCAATCGGCGGAGGATATAGCGGGTCATAGTGTGCTCGCTGCGCTTGCGGGAGAACGCAACTTCGCCCGTCGCGTCAGCGCCCTGTCGACTGATGACTGTTCACTGTCGACTGTCTCTCCAAAAGCAAAGAACGAAACCCGGCGTAGCGCGTACGCACAGCGTTTCGTTCTTCGGCAGGCCAACGCGCGCGGATGCGCGGTTAGGCGAGCTTCGCAACGGCGAGCGTGGAACGGGACTTCTTGCGGTCGGCCGTGTTGTGCTTGATAACGCCCTTCTTCACGGCCTTATCCAGCTTCGAAGCGTACACAGAGGCGAGCGCGGTCGCGGCAGCCTTGTCGCCAGAGGCAATGGCCTCTTCCACCTTGCGGCGATAGGTCAGCAATTCGCTGCGCACGGAACGGTTGCGCAGGTTAGCCTTGGCTGCGGTCTTCACGCGCTTAGCGGCACTCTTGATGTTCGGCATGGTCAATATCCTTCGCGTTTGTCTGACAAAATGGAGGGGAAACTCGTCTGCTTTCCCTTCGGTGAGCGCACACAATAGCACACTACGCCCCCAAAAAGCAAGCACTTTTTACGCGACCCCGGGTTTACGCAAATAAAAAGCCCGCCAATCGGCGGGCTAAATTGGCTCCGAAGGCAGGATTCGAACCTGCGACCAAGTGATTAACAGTC
>CAMGJH010000004.1 GCA_946056345.1 uncultured Lentisphaeraceae bacterium
GGTCTCCACGCTGATTGCGCAGATGGACGGCTGCGATGCGGTGGACGCGGTCGGTGGCCTGATTCTCGACGGCGGGGTTCCACCAGCGGTCGAGGTGGACCACGTGGTTGGCCTTGGTGAGGGTGAGGCCGAAGGCACCGGTGCGCAGGGAGAGGATGAAGGGGAGGGGCTCGGTGGCGGTGTTGAAGGCGGCGATTTGGGCGCGGCGTTGCTTGGGGGTGAGGGTGCCGTGGAGGAAGGGGATGGGGCGAGCGAGGTGCTCGGCGAGGAGGCGTTGGAGGAGCTCGCCCACGCGGGTGAATTGGGTGAAGAGGAGGACGCTCTCGCCGCGCGCGAAGATGTCATCGAGGAGCGGGAGGAGGATGGCGACCTTGCCGCTGACGGTGGCGAAGTCGGCCTCGGAGTCGGGGAGGAGGCCGTCGCAGATCTCCTTGAGGCGGGTGAGGAGGACGAGGATGGCACCGGCGCGGTTGGAGCTTTCGTCCTCGCGCGTTCGGGTGTAGTCGGCGAGGGCCCCATCGTAGGCGGCGGCCTGAGGGGGGGTGAGGGGGGCGTAGTGGAACTGGAGGATCTTCGGGGGGAGGTCGGCGCGGACGGCGGGGTCGCTTTTCAGGCGGCGGAGGAGGAAGTGGGCGGTGGCGCGGCGGAGGCGCTCGGGCTGGGCGTAGCGCTCCAGGAAGTCGCGGCGGGTGCCAAAGCGGTCGGGGTTGAGGAAGTCGAGGAGGCTCCAGAGGTCGTCAAGGCGGTTCTCGATGGGCGTGCCGGTGAGGGCGAGGCGGCAGGCGGCGGGAAGGGAGCGGGCGGCCTGGGATTGGCGGGTGGCGGGGTTCTTGATGGCCTGGGCTTCGTCGAGGACGAGGGTCTGCCAGGGGACGCGACGGAGGGAGGCGAAGTCGCGCCACAGGTAGCCGTAAGCGGTGAGGGTGACGTCGGTGGCCTCGGCGGCGGCACGGAAGGCGAGGTGGAGGGGGCGGTCGGGGCCCTCGTGGCGGCGGACCTTGAGGGTGGGCGCCCAGCGCTCGAGCTCGCGCTCCCAGACGGGCAGGACGGTCAGCGGGGCGACCACCAGGGCCGGCCCGGGCCGCGCGAGGAGGAAGGCGATGGTCTGGAGGGTCTTGCCCAGGCCCATTTCGTCGGCCAGGCAGACGCCGATGCCGTGGGCCGCGGCCTGCATCAGCCAGCAGACGCCTTGGGCTTGGTAGGGGCGCAGGACGTTGCGCAGGGGGAGCTCGCCAGCGGGGGGCTTGGAGAGCTCGCGGAGGAAATCCTGCACCGCCTGGGCGTTGGGGGCCACGCGCACCGTGCCGGCCAGGAGGAGGGGGAGGGCGGCGAGGCGGGGAAGCTCGGCGGGCCCCAGCGCGTCGAGGAGGCGGCGCAGTTCGGCGAGGTCGAGGAAGCGCCAGTGGCCGCCCAGATAGACGAGCGCTTCGCCGGCATCGACCAGCGCCTGGGCCTCGGCGACGGAGAGCTCCAGGTCGCCCAAGCGGATGCGCTGCTCCAGGCGGACGACCTGCGCGGTGGCGTCGACAGCCGTCTCCTCCAAGCGCGGCACCTGGGCTTCGAGCTCGGGGGGGAGGGCGACGGTGAAGGCGGCCGCGCGCAGGGCCGGTACATCGCGGCGGAGGAAGTCGGCGAAGGCCGCAGCGCTCCACGGTTGGGGCTGGGCGAGGGCCGGGGCGAGGGCAATGGCTTGGCCGAGGAGGCGCAGGTCGCGCGGGGAAAGATCCTGGCCGGGAGGCGCGAAGTCGAGGAACCAACCCTCGTCCGTCGCGCGGGGATGGAGGCGGAGACGGCCGCGCGACCCCTCGTAGAGCGGGGTGGCCCAGCGGTCGAGGGCCGGGGCAAGATGGGGCGGCACCTCGGCTTGGAGGGTGGCGCAGGGGGCACGCAGGGCGGCGAGGAAGGCATCCTCGGCCGTGTGGAAGCGGCCCTTGGCGGCCTGCGCACGGGTGAGGGTGGTCGAGGCGGTGGCGCGCATCCAGCAATCGAGCAGCGCGTTGAGGAGCGCGGCATCGGCCCCCTCGGGCAGGACCGTGGCGCGCCAGCGCGCTTCGTTGCCTTCGAGCCTGGGCACCACGCGCCCGGCGGCGACCAGACGCCAGACCACGCGCAGCAGCTCGGCCGCGTGGCGGAAGTCCGCCCCAAAGAGAACGAAGGGCCGCTCGGCACCGCGCAGGAAGCTTTGGAGGGCCGCGAGCACGCCGCGCCCTTCAAGCATCGGCGCGCGCCAGCCAGGAAAGAGGAAGCCGACGGCCGCGCGCACTTCCTCGGACTCCAGCCGCACGCCGAAGCGCTCGCCCCAAAGGGTGAGTTCATCTCCGGCGCGCTCAAGGTGGAGGATCATGGGGGGTGCTCGCTACGCTCGCAAGCTGACAGCCGACAGCTGACAGCTGACAGCGCTGGCGCTCAATGAGGAAGGCCCGGCTGAGCCGTGAACAACCCGCCCACGAGGCCAACGGCTTATCCGTCGCTTTGCGAACTGTCGGCT
Source organism: uncultured Lentisphaeraceae bacterium (assembly GCA_946056345.1). Taxonomy (GTDB): domain Bacteria; phylum Verrucomicrobiota; class Kiritimatiellia; order RFP12; family DVOR01; genus Spyradenecus. Next base: position 2,489 of record CAMGJH010000004.1, read on the forward strand.
GTCCGCTGTCCGCTGTCGGCTTACCACGTTATCGCCCCTCATTCCCACAGTTCCCCGGGCGGTGGTTTAGAACCCGAAGGAGGCGGCGATGGTGTCGGGGACGGCGGCCTTGGCCGTCACCTGGCTGAAGCGGATGGGGGCAGCTTCGAGGGCGAGGAGCTCGGGGGTCTGGCCGGTGAGCTCGCCCAGCGCGCGGGCGGCAGCAAAGTCGTCGGCCGGGGCGGTGCCGGTGAGGGCACGGAGCATCGTGGCGGGGAACTTCCAGGGCGAGGCGGTGGCCGCGATGACGGTGGGTCGGCCGGTGGCGGGGAGCTCTTGGAGGACCTTCCAGCCGATGGCGGTGTGCGGGTCGGCCAGGTAGCCAAAGCGCTGCCAGAGCTCGGCGATGGCGCGCTCGGTCTCCTCGGGGGTGGCCCAGCCGGCGGCGAAGTCGCGGCGGAGGGCGGTGAGGGCCTCGGGGGTGAGGGTGAAGGTGCCGGTGGCTTTGAGTTGCTCCTCCCAGGCGCGGACTTGCGCGCCGTCGCCGCCGGTGAGGAGCCAGAGGAGGCGCTCGACGTTGGAGGAGACGAGGATGTCCATCGAGGGGGAGTTGGTGACGTGGAAGGGGCGCCGGGCGTTGTAGGTGCCCGTCTGGATGAAGTCGCAGACCACGCGGTTGGCGTTGGAGGCCACGGTGAAGCGGCCGATGGGCGCGCCCAGGAGCTTGGCGAAATAGGCAGCCAGGAGGTTGCCGAAGTTGCCGGTGGGGACCACGACATCGAAGGGCGCTGCCAGGCGGCGGGCGCACTCGAGGTAGTAACAGATTTGGGGGAAGAGGCGGCCGATGTTGATGCTGTTGGCCGAGGAGAGGAGGCTGCCGTGGGCCCGGGCGCGGGAGGCGAGGGCAGGATCGGCGAAGGCGGCCTTGACGGCGGCCTGGGCGTCATCGAAGTTCCCCTCAATGGCGCAGGCGGCAACGTTCGCGCCTTGGCAGCAGACCATCTGGCGGCGCTGAATCTCCGAGGTGCCGACTTGCGGGTAGAAGGTGAGTACGCGCGTGCCCGGAACCCCGGCGAAGCCCTCCATCGCCGCGCTGCCAGTATCGCCCGAGGTGGCGGTGAGCACGCAGACTTCGCCGGCGTGGCGGGCCTGGGCGGCGTAGCTGAGGAGGTGAGGCAGGAGGGTGAGGGCCACGTCCTTGAAGGCGTAAGTCGGGCCGTGGAAGAGCTCGAGGAAGTGGACGCCCGGGGCGACCTCCCGCAGCGGCACCACCTCCGCCGAGCGGAAGCGCGCGAGGGACGCAGCGACGGCCGCCTGACGCGCGGCCGCGTCCATCTCCGGGAAGAAGCGCGCAAGGAGCGCTTCCATCGTGCTACGATAATCGGTCTGCGGGGGCAAGGGGGCGAGGGCGCCCTCGGGCACGTAGAGCCCGCCATCGGGCGCGAGCCCATTCAACAAAGCCTGCAAGCTATCGACTGCGGGCGCCTGAGCGCGCGTGGAAACATACTTCATCGCAAACTCCTTGTGTGGTAAAGCGCCCTCACTATACCACATACGTGCGCGCAGCGCAGCGAGATATGCTACACTACGCGCTTTCTGAAAGGAATCCCGACGATGTTCGAACTGAATCACGCCCTGTTGGGGCGGTCGTTGCTCAATATCCGTTCACTCTCCGACGCGGAGCTGCATTATATGGTGGACCTGGCGATGGCGCTGAAGGCGCGTCGGCGCGCAGGGATCCGCGGGGAACTGCTGCGCCGGCGGAATATTGCCCTCATCTTCGAGAAGAGCTCCACGCGCACCCGCAACTCGGCGGCCATCGCGGTCCGCGACGAGGGCGGGAATGCCGAGTTCCTCACCGGGCACGACACGCACTTTGGGGTGAAGGAATCGGTGGCCGACTCCGCGCGCGTGCTCGGGCGGCTCTTCGATGGCATCCTCTTCCGCGGCTTCGCGCAGAGCACGGTCGAGACGCTGGCCGCGCGCTCGGGCGTGCCGGTGTGGAATGGCCTCACCGACGAGAGCCACCCCACGCAGTTCCTGGCCGATATGATGACGATGCGCGAAGCCTTTGGCGACGTGCGCGGCAAGACGATGGCCTACGTGGGCGATGGGCGCAACAATGTGGCCAACTCGCTGATGATGGGCTGCGCCAAGGCGGGGATTAACTTTGTGAACGTCACCCCACGCGAACTCTTCCCGGCGGATGATTTGGTGGAGGAGGCGCGCACCATCGCCGCCAAGAATGGTTGCACGGTGAAGGTGGAGACCGACCCCAAGAGCGGCGTCAAGGGCGCGAATGTGCTCTACACCGACGTCTGGGTCTCGATGGGCGAAGAGGCCAAGAAGGCCGAGCGCCTGGCGCTCCTGCGCCCCTACCAAATCAACTCGGCCCTCTGCGAAGCCACCGGCAACCTCGGCGGCGAGCTCATCTTCTTGCACTGCCTGCCTGCCTTCCACGACCGCAACACCGAGGTCTCCAAGGACACCGGCGCGCTGGAAGTGACCGACGAGGTCTTTGAGGCGCCCTTCTCCAAGGTCTTCGACGAGGCCGAGAACCGTATGCACACAATCAAGGCGCTCTATGTCTCGGCCCTCTGCAACGAAGCGGGCTTCTAAGCGCCCCTCCGAGGCGCTTCTCGACGAAATCCACCAAGCCCTCAAGCGCGCTTTTGGCGAAGTCCAAGCGCCGATTATGGACCTCGTGGCCGCCCAGACGCAGGATCCCTATCGCATTCTCGTGGGGACCCTACTCTCGGCGCGCACGAAGGACCAGACGACCGCCGCGGCCATCGGGCGGCTCTTCCCCGTGGCCCCCAACCCCGAGGCCCTTGAGCGCCTTTCGATTGAGGAGATTGAGCAGCTCATCTTCCCGGTGGGCTTCTACCACGCCAAGGCCCAGCACCTCAAGGCGCTGCCGAAGGTCTTGCGCGAGCGTTTTGGCGGGGTCATCCCCCACACCGTCGAGGAGCTCGTGGAGCTGCCGGGCGTGGGGCGCAAGACGGCGAACCTCGTGGTCGCCCTCGCCTTCCATCTGCCGGCCATCTGCGTGGACACCCACGTCCACCGCATCAACAATCGCCTGGGGTTGGTGAAGACCAAGACCCCGCTGGAGACGGAGATGGCCCTGCGCAAGCTTCTGCCCGAGCGCCTCTGGATGGACTGGAACGCCATCTTCGTCTCCTTCGGCCAGACGCGCTGCAAGCCCATCGGCCCAAAGTGCGACGGCTGCCCGATTGGGCACTTATGCCCGCTGTATGCGCAGCGGGCAGAGGAGAGATGACCGATGACAGATGACAGCCGCGCACTGTCCTCTGTCATCTCTCCTCTCTCATCGCGAGCATAGCGAGCATCGTTATGCTATACTCCCAAGTATGCAACAGGAAGACCACACCATCGCGTTGCCGACCGTCGCGCCAAGCGTGACCACGGGGGAGCGGCCGCGCCTACTGGTGACGGCCGGGCCGTTGGAAGGGCGGGAGTATGTCATCGCGCGCCTCCCTTACACCATTGGCTCTGGGCTCTCAAACGATCTCTCCATCGCCGACTCCACCGTCTCGCGCCACCACTGCGAGATTGCCTCCGACGGTCACAGCGGGTTGCTCATTCGTGACTTGGGCTCCACCAACGGCACCGGCATCGAGGGCGTGAAGGTCACCTCGGCGCGCCTGGCGCCGAATACCGAGGTGCATCTGGGGCGGACGCGCCTGGTGGTGCCGCTGGTCCAGGAGCGCGCGGAGCTGGCCGTAAGCCCGCGCGAGCAGTTTGGGCGCAGCGTGGGGCGCTCGCCGCAGATCCGCCACGTCTTCTTTTTGGCCGAACAGGCCGCCGCGAGCGACAAGCCCGTGCTCCTCTTGGGGGAGAGCGGCACCGGCAAGGAGGAGTTGGCCCGCGACATCCACCTGGAAAGCGCGCGCGCCGAGGCTCCCTTCATCGTGCTTGACTGCAATGGCTTTGACTCCTTCGCGCGGGCTCGCCGGGAGCTCTTTGGCGACGGGGAGGCGCGCAGCGCGCTCGACCTCGCCAGCGGCGGCACCCTCTTCATCGACTCGCTCAACCGCCTCCCGGTCGAGGCGCACGCGCTGCTCCTGCGGGCGGTGGAGTCGCGCCGGGATGTGCGCTTCATCGCCGCGAGCAAGGTGCCGCTGGCCGACCTGGCGCGGAGCGGGGAGTTCTCGAGCGCGCTCTACCTGGCGATGGCGGTGATCGTCATCGAGATGCCCCCGCTGCGGCGGCGGAAGGACGACATTCCCCTGCTGCTGCGCTCGCTCTCGGAGCGGATGAGGGTGGGCGAGGAGCTGCTGGCCTGGGGCGAACAGCCCTCGACGCTCGCCTTCCTGCGGCGTTACGATTGGCCGGGGAACATCCGCGAGCTGCGCACGATGGTCGAGCGGCTGCACGCGCTGGGGCGTATTCCGGCGGACCTGAGAGCCTTCTTGCAGAGCGCGCACTCTCCGGAAGCGGCCGAGGTGGCACCGAAGATCGCCAAGGCGATGGCCTCGGACCGGCCCTTCAAGGATGTGAAGATCGCCGTCATCGAGGCCTTCGAGCGGCAGTATTTGAGCGACCTCCTGGCCCGCAACGCGCAGAACATCTCGCAGTCGGCCCGGAGCGCCGGGATTGAACGGGCCTACCTTCAGCGCCTCATCCGCAAGTATGGGATGCGCGGGGGCGAGGCGTAAGGAGGAAAGCAAGCGATGGGCTACATCTGCCATTTGCGCGGCACGGTGCTGGAGAAGACGCCGGCGGGCATTGTGCTCGAGTGCGGCGGCGTGGGCTATGCCCTCACCGTGCCGCTCTCGACCTTCGACCGGCTGCCGGCCACCGGCCAAGAGGCCAGCCTGGAAATCCACCACCTGGTGCGCGAGGATGATCAGCTCCTCTTCGGCTTTGCCTCCGAGCGCGAGCGCACCTTCTTCCGCGCGCTGCTAGGCATCACCGGCATCGGCCCCAAGCTCGCCCTGGCCGTCCTCTCGGGCCTCACGCCCGGGGAACTGGCCACCGCCATTGCCGAGGGCGACGTCCGCCGACTCTCCTCCATCTCCGGCGTGGGCAAGAAGACCGCCGAGCGCATCATCGTTGAGCTCAAAGACAAGATTGACCCGCTGGAAGCGATGGCCCTGCGCGGGAAAGAGCGCGGCGAGGCCGAGGCTCCGCCCGCGTTGCGCGATGCCATCCTCTCGCTCGTGGCCCTGGGCAACAAGCCCGACGACGCCCGCGCGATGGTCCAAGCCGCCTTCGAGAAGAACCCCAAGGCCACTGTCCAGGAGCTCATCCGCCTGGCCTTGAGAAAGTGAGGCCCCGATGTTCCGCACCCTCCGCCTGCTCCTCCCCCTCGCCGCGCTCGCCCTCGCCACCGGCTGCGTCCAGAAGCAAGACGTCGCCCGCGACGCGCAGATCCACCTCCTCGCCCAACAAGCCTTCGACCAGGGCCGCTACGCCCGCACCCGCAGCCTCATCGCCCAGGCCGACCGTTGCTACGTCCCCCAAGCCGAGCTCTGGCGGCGCACCCTGGAGCTGCGCCTGGCGTTGGCCGAGGGCTCAGCGCAGGGCGAGATCCGGCGGCTCTTGGTGACCTGGGGCGAGCAGCGCAGCGATTGGTCCACCGCCGAGCGCGCCGATGCCGCCCTAACCCTCGCCGAGACGTTCGGACCGGTCTTTGCCCGCGACTTCTTGCGCGAGGAGGACCCCGCCGCCTGGCCCGATGCCCAGCGCACCCGCTACAACCTCTTGATGACTCGCCTGCAGCAGGGCCAAAGCGCCTTGCGCGATGACACCGTCACCCGCTGGCGCCTGGCCATCAATGGTCTTTACGAAGCCGGCGACCTGGCCGGTGCCGCCCGCGAGGCCCGCCGGTGCGCCAAAGAGACCGGCGACCCGCAGGCCGAACGCCTCGCCGAACGCTACGAAGCCGAACTGCGCGCCCCCTGACGCGCCCCCACTCGAAAGGAGTCCGCTATGGAACAGGAACCCACCCTCGCTGAACTCAAGGCCGAAAACGCCCGCCTCAAGGCCGAACTCGTGGCCGTCAAGGATCGCTGGGAGCGCGAGCTGCTCATCGCCAAGGCCAACTTGCTGACCGTCCAGGAGGAGCTCGACGCGGTCAAGGAGCACCTGCGCGCCTCCCTCCTGCGCACCATCGAGGCCGAAGACGAGGCCTTCAACGTGCGCGACGAGGCTGCCCAGGCCGTCAAGAGCGCCCTGGAGAAGTAAGCCGATGGCCGAGCCCGACACGCGCCGCTGGTCCTTGCGCGACCCGCAGAGCGGCATCAGCAACAACAACATCCCCACCGCCACGCTCGTGCAATGGGCCGAGCGCGGCATCATCAAGCCCGGCTGCGAAATCTCCGCCGATGGCGAAACGTGGGTGGCCGCGGCAAGCTTCGCCGAGCTGGGGATGCGCTGGTTCATCCTCTCGAGCGGCCATCCGCCCTACGGCCCGGTCACGCAAGCCGCCGGCCAGGCCTTCATCGCCGAGGGTCGCTTCGGTCCCGACGCCCGCCTCGCGCAGGATCCCGGCGAGCAGCAGCCCGTCGAGGAGCTCCCCCTGCCGCTGGAGCTGCCCCCGCCCAACCCCCTCTCCCAAGAGCTCGAGGAGGCCCGGCAGAAGCTCGCGCTCCTGGAACGCGAGGTGCGCGTGAAGGATCGCCGCATCGCCGAGCTCCGCCAGGAGGCCACCGCCCGCCAGAGCGAACTGGCCATAGAGGGCGCCGAGCCCGACGCCAAGACCCTCGCCGCCGAGCTCGAGCAGCTGCGCCTGGAGCGCGACCACCTCAAGCGCGCCGCCGAAGAGGCCGCCGAGGCCGCCGCCGGCCGCGAACGCGAGCTCCGCCAGCGCCTCCACACCCTCGAAACCGCCCTCGAAACCGCCCAGGCCGCCGCCCAGAACGCCCACGCCGAGCTCCCGCCCGACGAAGCACTCTTCGCCATTCTCTCCCGCGAGACCGACTGGCTCCGCCAATCCCAGGAGGAGGAGAACCGCTTCCTCGAGGCCTTGCGCGACCTGGCGCACCGCCGCCTCGTCCAGCTCTCCGAGCGCCTCCTGGAGATCCGCCGCCTGGCCGGCGACTCCCCCGAGCAGATGCGCGCCAACGCCCGCGTCTCCCTCCCCCCGAGCCTGCGCGCCCCCATTCCCCCACCCCGCCGCGAGGACCCCTCGCGCATTGCCGAGCTCGAAAAGGCCCTGGCCGAGGCCCGCGCTCGCGAGAGTGCCCTCCAGCGCCAACTCGTCTCCGGCGAAGGCCGCGAAACCGAACTCCGCGCCCAAATCGGCCAGGCCCAGCGCCAGACCCTCGACTCGCTCAAGCTCGATGAGAAGCTCCGCGAGACCGTCCAGGCTCTCGGCCGCGAGCGCGCCGCCCGCGAGGAGGAGCACCGCGAGAACGCCCACATCCAGGCCCAACTCCTCCGCCGCATCGAGGAGCTCGAACGCCTGCTGCCCTCGGCCCGCGACCTCCCCTCGCCCGATCCCGCCCCCGCCGCCGAGCCCCAGCGCCCCTCTTTCGGCTGGCTCAAGCGCCATTGAGCCCTCGCGGTGAAGTCGCCGAGGAACCGTAGAAGACTGAACCATAACGTGGCAAGCGGACAGCCGCGTATCGCGACGGACTAACGAAGGGACACAGCGTGACAGACTGCCACGGCTCAGATGGGCTTTCCACCTCAAGCGCCAGCGCTGTCAGCTGTCAGCTGTCAGCTGTCGGCTCCTTCTCGCTCCCCTGCTTCCTAGCGCCGATGGCGGAGTTCACCTCCCCGCCGATGCGCCTGCTCTGCCAAGAACACGGTGCCGCGCGCACTTACACCGAGATGGTCAATGCCGAAGGCCTCTGCCGCGGCAACCCAAAGACCGCCTTCCTCCTGGAAACCTTCCCCGACGAGCGCCACGTCTGGGCCCACCTCTACGGCAACGAGCCCGAGCGCCTGGCCGAGGCCGCCCGCCGCGTCGAAGCCCTCGGCCGCTTTGAGGGCATCGACCTCAATGCCGGCTGCCCCGTTCCCCGCATCACCGCCCAAGGCGCCGGCTCAGCCCTCTTGCGCGACCTGCCGCGCCTCGCGCGCATCCTCCACGCCCTCGTCCGCGCCACCCGCCTCCCCGTCACCTTCAAGACGCGCCTGGGCCCCAACCCCCACCTCCCCACCTGGCGCGAGACGCTGCGCATCGCCGAAGATTGCGGCGTGGCGGCCGTCACCTTCCACGCCCGCTTCACCAGCCAAGGCCACGCCGGCCAAACCCACCTCGACCTCTTGGCTGAGGCCGCCGCCGCCACCAACCTCCCCGTCTACGGCAACGGCTCGATTGTCGACCGCCCCAGCGCCGAGGCGATGGCCGCCACCGGCGTCCGGGCCCTGCTCATCGCCCGCGCGGCCCTCGAGCATCCGGCCATCTTCGCCTTCGCCCCGCGCCCGCCGGCCGACCCCGTCGCCCTCGCCCGCCGCCACCTCGCCCTCGAGCTCGACTACCGCCGCCGCGCAGTCGCTTTCTCCCGGCTCGACCCCGAAGCAGCCACCGTCCTCACCTTCCGCCGCCACCTCTTCCGCTACTTCAAGGGCCTGCCCGGGGCCAACGCCCTCCGCGG
>CAMGJH010000005.1 GCA_946056345.1 uncultured Lentisphaeraceae bacterium
GGGCGAGCCGGTGATGGAAGAAGCCGTCAAGGAGGTCTCGGCCTCGGGCGATATCGTGTTGCCTTATATCCAGCAAGTGCACTGCGCGGGAATGACCATCGAGCAGTTCCAGGAGGAGCTGACCAAGCGCTACAAGGAGTTTTACGTCGATCCCCTCGTCTCGGCCTACTATGTGCCGATGGGTGAAGGTGGGTCATCGCCCTACGGCTCGGTGCTCGTCACGGGGTGCGTAGGGCAAAAGGGCGTCGTCAGCATTCCGCCGACGTGCGACCTAACGGTGATGCAAGCGTTGCAACTCTCCGGCGGAATGGGCCAGTGGGCCGATGCCCGCGCGGTGCGCGTCACGCGCAGCTTCACCGATGGCACCAAGCAGCAGGCCATTATCGACACCGAGCGTATCGGGCGCTATGGCGATGCTGACCTCAATATCCTTTTAATGCCCGGCGATGTCCTCGACGTCCCGGAAAGCAACTTCTAACAGAGTGAATTAACAAACGTGAGGAGTCCGTTTATGAAGAAGTTATGGATCCTGATGACCGCCGTGGCCCTGCTGGGCTCTGGCGTGGCAATGGCAGCGCTGACCGAGGCGGATCTCGCCCCGACGCGTATTGCTTCGGCCATCAAGGCCAAGCCGGCCAATGAGCGCCAGGCCCTGGCCAAGCAAATCCTGGAGGCCATCGCCGCCCAGCCCACCGATGAAGAGACCAAGACCCAGCAGTTGATTACCGCCGCACGCGTGCTCATCTCCTCGGGCAACTCGGTGGGGATGATTGCCGAAGTCTTCAACTCCATCCCGGTGGCTTACCTTCAGCCGGTGGCCGAAACCATCGGTAAGGTGAACTTCGATCAGCAGGCCAATGGGATGACCGACGCGCAGTACGACACCTTCTGCTCCAAGGTCGTCTCCTCCGCTTCGCGCTACATCGAGGCCTCCGGTGCCGACTCGCCCACCGTACGTATCAGCATCCTGGCCGCCACCTTCTCGCGCGCCTCCTCGGATCCCGAGCGCACCCGCCCGGCAATGGTCGCCGCCCTGCCTCCGGCTATGCAAGCTGCCGCCGCCACCTACATCGCCGCCTCCGAGCAGAACAATCGCGAGGTTATTGCCGCTGCTGCCGGCGTAGACGAAGTGGCCGCCACCCCGGCCGACCCCAACGCCAACAGCGTCGTGGCTGCCGCCATCGCCGAGACGGCTGCCCCTGCAGCTGAGCCCACCGCCCCCGCCGTTGCCCAGCAGGTGGCCGCCAACGAGCCCGCCCCCGCAGCTGAACGCCAGGAAGTGCCCGTGGAGCCGTTGCCCACCACGACCCCGACCGCCACTGAGAAGGGCGAAGTCGCGGAAGTCAAGGTTCCCCTGCTCTCGCGCTTCTCCACCGACGTCCTGGGCATCACCGTCGACACGATGGGCGCTGCGATGTACGACTGGGAACAGCCCTCGCTCCTGCCTCCCTCGGTGGTCGACTACGCCGCCCAGCCCGAGCAGATGGTTGGTGCCGGTGAGTTCGGCACCACTGGCCAGCCTCGCCCGACGGATGTCATCCTGCCCCCGTCGCCGACTTACGGCAATCAGTACCTCTAAATCCCTTTGCCTTAGGAGAAGTTAGATATGAAAAAGCCCCTTTTGGTCGCCATCCTGGCTATGGCCGGAATGCCCCTCCTCGCCGCTCCGCTCTTTAACGGCAACGGCATTGCCTTCGGTCCGCGCGATTGCCTGCGCTTTTCTCCCACGGTGAGTGTGGGTGCTTTCTGGGAATCGAACGCGCGCAACACCTCACAGAATGAGAAGAGCGGCGCGGGTTGGCGCGTCCAGCCCTCCTTCACCCTCTCCTACGCTGGCAAGGAAGGCGTTAAGGACCTCGGTAGCTTTAGCCTCTCGGGCTTCTACTCGATGGAGCGCGGTTTCGACAGCGACAACGCGCAGGATAGCGACTCCTACGGCCTGAGCATCTCCACCCGCCGCAAGCTCGCCCGCGACCTCACCCTCTCGGCCTCGGCTTCCTATTCGCGCTCGGAGAACGATGAGTTCTACGGCGACACCTGGAACGCCTACGGCACCCCGCGCATCGACGAGAACCGCTCCGAGAGCTACAACGCCAACCTCGCGCTGGGCTATCAGGGCGACAAGTGGCGTTGGTCTGCCGGCTTGGGTTGGAGCCGCTCCAAGCAGCTCGATGGCTACAAGAATGAGTCCGACTCTTACTCCCTCTCCCTCTTGGCTGGCCGCGCTATCTTTGCCCGCCACTTCTGGAATGTCTCCTTCTCGACCACGTGGGACGACGCGGATGACAACTCGCAGGCCTATTACATTCGCACCGGTATGAGCGGCTCGGTCACCCAAAAGCTCTCCTACAGCGCGATGGCCGGTCTGGGCATCTACGATTACAGTGGCTATGAGGACGACACCGCCTACGGCCCGAGCTACGACGTCAGCTTGGCCTACAAGATCAACCGCACCTTCGCGGCCTCCTTGGCCCTCAGCGCGCAGTATGAGCCTGAATACGATGGCGACCAGCGCGACTACTACATCTGGAGCAACCGCCTCACCGGCGCCCTCAATGCCCAGTGGAGCGAGCGCTGGAGCTCGCGCCTCAATGTGGCTTGGAGCTACGAGGACCACCAGGGCAACAGCTACGAGCGCGATTACGACCGCACCTACATCCAGACCTCGCTCAGCACCTCCTACGTCCTCAACCGCTTCACCTCTGTCTACGGGACGCTCTCGTGGAAGACCGATATGTACTCGGACGATGACGATACGGATTGCTACCGCGCGGACATCGGCCTGAGCTTCCACCTCTAAGCGCCTCCGGGACGCTGCAGTGCTGCGACTCCTGCTGACGAAATACTGGGTGCTTGCCCACCTTCTGGTGATGGCGGGCACCCTTTGTTTTACCCCCTCGCCAACAGCCTTCTTCGCCATTTGGGCGGCAGCCTCGCTTATCCTGATGGCACTGGCCCTGCCGCCAGGACGGAAAGGGGAGACCTTTTGGATGGCGCGCGCCCGTGTGGCGATGCGTCTGCGCAGCGATGTGGTCGTTTGGGGCGGTCTGCTGGCCGTGGCGTGGGCAGGCATCGGGCTTCTCAATGGGCCGCGCGCGTGGGCCTACAGCGCAGAGTTGAAGCGCTGGATCTACGCCTTGCCGCCGATGGCCTTCCTGCCCTCTTCGATTGAACTTGGCCTTGGCACCGGCTTTTGGGCCGGGCTCACCGCCGGGCTGGCCGGGGCAGCGGCCATTCGTTGCGCGCTGCCGCGCTCGCAGCGGCTGTGGGCCCTCTTGGGGCTTGGCTGCCTAACCGGACTCTTGGCCCTGGGGAGCCTGGTGGCCGGATTGGTGACGGGTGCAGCGCCGGCGCTGGCGTGGTTGGGCGGTCCCTTCGACGCCGGAGTGCTGTGGTTCCTGCTGCTCTGCACAGGGATGGGCGTGGCCGCCGAGGCGTTCTTAGAAGGCCACTGGAAGACGCTCGCCTGGGCGCAAGCCGTGGTGGTGGCCAATGGCATGGGACTAGCGGCCTTCGCCCCGGCAGAACTGCTGGGCGTGGCGGCGCTGGTGTTGGTGGTCTACCTTTGTTTTGCGATGGTGGCGGTGCGCGGCGGCGGACGGTATCCGCACTCGCTGTGGCATTGTGTGATGTTGCTGCCGGCACTCTTTGCCGCCGGGCTAGGGTTGGCCTTGGCGCCCGAGCGCGCCTTGTGGGTTCCCGAGCAGTGGGCTGCGCAGCTGGAGAGCTTCTTTACACAGTGGAGCCTCCGGGCGGACTTGGCACTGAAGGTGATGGGGGCCGAGCCAATGTTGGGCGGCGGCCCGCAGGCACTCGACTTTGTGGGGCGGCTCTTCGTGAAGGGGAGTCGGGCGTGGGCGCTCTGGCGCGCAGGTGGCACCGGCGTGCCGTGCGATCTGCTCAAGCTCCTCTCCGAGCGCGGCTTGATGGGCTCGCTCTTCCTGCTCTTGCCTGGCGCAGCGATGCTCGGCAAGTGCCTGATGCAGTGGGTGGAGTTCCACCAGGGCGTGCGCCGGCATTACAGTATACGCTACATCTTCGTCTTTGCCGGGTGCGCCATTGGGGTGATGGGGGTGTTGCTCGCTTCGTTGATTGGCACGCCGTTGCATACGCCGGCGGTGCTGTGCGCGTTTTTGATTGTCTGCGCCACGTTGAGCGGCTGGATGCCGCAGTTGCGCTAAGAGATTTGGAAAGGATTGCAAGATGGCAGACGATGGAGATCAGAAGGGGCGGAGCCTGTATTACCACCGCTACACCCCGCAGATTATGGGCAGCGGCGGCGGACGGAGCACCTATGGCGCGCCGGTCTACGGCGCAGTCTCCTATGGCAGCGCCTATGGCTCGCCCTACGGCTCGGCCTATGCAGCCCCCTCCGGCAGCGGTGGCGAGGACGAGGGCGGCACTGGCGCGCTAAGCCTCGGGCGCATCATCCGCGTCTGCTCGGGCCACTGGATGACAATCTTCGTCTTCCTCATCCTGGGCCTGCTGGCGGCCTTCGTCATCTTCCAGCTCATCCCCTACACCTGGAAGGCCGAGGCCTACTACGAGATGTTTGTGCGCAGCCAAACCTTTATCCCCGGCCAGGTCTACGCCGATGAAGGGATGGGCGGCGGAGGCGGGGCCAACTCGCTCCAAGAGGTCTTCAACACCCGCCGCGAGCTCTTCAAGAACACCGCCGTCTACAAGTCGGTCATCGACCTCTATCGCACCGAGCACACCGCTTCGGCCGTCCCCACCGAGACCTTGCTGGACATCCTCAAGGAAGACACCGAGATGACCCTGGTGCCCGGCTCGCGCCTGGTCAAGGTGACGGTGGCCGCGCGCGACCCGGCCTTGGCCGCCGACCTCGCCAATGCCTACGTCTCCACCTGCAAGACGTATATGGGCGAGCAGAACAAGATGATCTCCGAGACGGCCGTGGCCTACCTCACCGCCACCCTCGACAACGAGGAGCACATCCTCGCCCAGCTCGACAACGACCTCCTGGAGCTGCGCAAGAGCCGTAAGATTGACAGCCTCAACCGCGAACGCGAGAACACCCAGTCGCGCCTCTCCTCGCTTGATTCGCGCGCCATCGCCCTCGAAGCGCAGATTTCCACCGCCAAGGAGCTGCTCATCGCCCTCTCGGCCATCAAGGAAGATCCCACCCAGTTCGGTACCCTGCCCGAGAGTATTCCGCGCGCCTCGGAAATCGCCACCACCTTCCAACGCTGGCAGGAGACGGCCGTGGCCAAGAAGACCCTCCTCACGCGCCTGACCGAGAACCACCCCGACGTCAAGCTCAAAGCCCGCGAGGAAGAGGTCTATCGCGACCAGTTCGTGGAGACCGCCCAGCGCGCCTACACCACCGCCCAAGCCCAGCTCGACTTCTTGGAGCGCCAGCGCCAGCCGGTGGTTGAGGAGGCCTCGGGGTTGCGCGCCCGCCTCATCGGCTTGGACACCGACATCATCAGCGCCCAGATGGCCATCCAGCAGCTCGAGCGCACGCGCGAGATCGAAGTCCAGAAGGCCACCGACCTGCGCACCCGCGTCCGCGTGGCCGAGTTGAAGGCCGACGAGAACGCCGCCACCATCAAAACTGTTCGCCCGGCCCTCGTGCCCGAGAAGCCCGCCTCGCCCAACCCCTACATCATCTTCGGCGCGGGCATCCTTCTGGGCACCTTCATCGGCGTAGTCTTCGTGCTCCTGCTCGACCACATGGAGGACAAGCTGGTGGGCGTGACGGACATCGAGCAGCGTCTGCGCCTCAAGGCCCTGGCCGTCTTCCCGCACTTGCGGCGCAAGCAGCGCCAGCAGGTGGCCCTCACCACGCACGCCGACCCCTTCTCGCAGTATGCCGAGTCGATGGCCGGTCTGCGCAACCTCCTCGACTCGCCCACCTACCATGACCTGACCACCGTCATCCTCTGCATGTCCACCCAGCCGGCCGAGGGCAAGACCTGCACCTCCACCAACCTGGCCATCGCCTACGCTCAAGCCGGCCAGCGCACGCTCCTGGTGGACTTCGATATGCGCCGTCCGCGCCTGGCGGGCATCTTCGGGCGCGATGTGCACAGCTTCCCCTCCCTCCCGCACATCCTCGCGCGCAACGACGCGTCGCTCTTCGATTCCCTCCCGCAGGAGACCGAGGTCCCGAACCTGAGCGTGGTCTTCTCGCGCGCCTCCAACTCCATCAGCCCCTCGGTTCTGATGGGCACGAACATCATCACCGAGTTCTTCGCCTGGGCTCGCAAGCACTACGACCACATCGTCATCGACTCCCCGCCCTTCGGCCTGGTGGGCGACGTGATTGTGCTCGCCAACCTCGTCGACTCGGTCCTCCTCGTGGCGACGCCCGATAAGACCCGCTTTGGGCCCATCCAGTTCGCCGCCCGCCGCCTCACCGAAGTGGGCGCACGCATCCTCGGCGTGGTGGTCAACAACGTCGACTTCGGCCGCTGGGCCGGCTTCAGCAAGTACGAGACGCGCTACGGCTACGCCACCAGCACCTATGTTCCTCGCACCAAGGGCAAGGAATCCACCGAGGAGCTCAAGAAGGCGGTCTTCACCGTCAACTCCAAGGACTCCCCTGAGGCCGCAGCCAACCCCGAAGACCGCCCCATCGACGAAAGTCTGACCTCCGACGATGACTAACGCGCTGGTTCCCCAGCTCTACGTGGTGGCCACTCCGCTGGGCAACCTGGCGGACCTCTCGGACCGCGTCCGCGCGACCCTGGCCGCCGCCCCCGTCATCGCCTGCGAGGACACGCGCCGTACCTGGCAGCTTCTCTCGGCGCTCGAGATTCCTCGCCCGGAGATGTTCTCCTACCGCCAGGGCAACGAGGAGCAGGTGACCGCGCGCATCGTCGGCTTCGTCCGCTCGGGTATGCCCGTGGCGCTCTGCTCCGACGGCGGCTACCCGGGCATTAGCGACCCGGGCTACCGCGTCCTGCGTACCTTCGCCACCGAGGGCCTGCCCTACACCGTCCTGCCCGGGCCGTGTAGCGTGGAGCTCGCGCTCCTGCTCTCGGGCCTGCCCACCTCCAGCTACACCTTCAAGGGCTTTCCGCCGCGCAAAGCCGGGGCGCTGCGCAAGTTCTTCGAGCAAGAGCGCGACCTGCCGCACACGCTCGTTTGCCTGGAGTCGCCCTTCCGCCTAGCTGCCAGCCTCAAGGCCGCCCGCGAAGTCTTTGGCGAGCGCGAGTGCGCCGTCTGCCTGGAGATGACCAAGGTGCACGAGCGCGTCCTGCGCGGCACCCTCTCCGAAGTGATTGATTTACTTGTGGCCCGCCCGCCGAAGGGCGAAGCCACCTATGTTATTGCCGGGGCCAACCCGAAGTTCGACCATTCCGACACACAGGAAGAAAACCGATGAAGCACTCCACACTCATCCTCCTCGCTTGCCTGCTCGCCGTCTCCGGTGCCACACTCCAGGCCGACACCGTCACCACCACCACCGGGGATGTCCTCCACGGCACCATCAAGGGCATCCAGGGTGGTAACATCACCCTCGAAACCGACTTCGCCGGCACCCTCCAGATTGCCAAGGACAAGGTCGCCAAGGTCGACTACACTGCCGAGGGCGAGTTCTACGTCCGCACCGACCCGGCCAACGAAGAGGCCAAGACCCTGGTGAAGGTCGGCCGCGATGCCGAGGGCAACACCATCCTCATCCCCACCCAGGAGAAGGCCGAGGCCCTGGCCATCACCGAAGCCTCCACCCTCTGGACCCCCGGCGACACCGACCCTGACTTCCCGCCAATCAAGCGCTGGGCCTACTCCGCCAGCCTCGGCATCACCGGCAACTCCGGCGCCTCCAACGACCTCTCCGTCTCCGCCTACGCCGATGCCGTGCGCACGGGCGAGGAGACCACCTTCAAGCTCTACGGCTCGTATAACAAGACCCGCTCCGAGGGCGAGCTCACCGCCGAGCGCTACATCGGCGGCCTCGACTTCGAGCACCGCCCCTACGAGTACTTCTCCTGGTACGTCCGCGACGAAGCCCAGCACAACCGCTTCAACGACTACAAGTTGCGCAACGTCCTCGGCCTCGGCTACGGCCTCTACGTCTGGAACGAGAAGACCGAGAAGGGCGTCTCGCTCCTGCGCTTCCGCGCCGGTCTCGCCCACACCTACGTGGAACACTACACCCACGAGGAGAACTCCGATAGCCGCCTGACCGATAGCGATATCGCCCTCGATCTTGGCCTCCTCTTCCACTACGACTTCTCCACCGGCGTCCAGTGGAACACCGAAATCACCTACACCCCGCTCATCGACGACCTCGACAAGGGCACCCTCGTCCACGAGTCCAAGCTCTCCTACCTCCTGAGCGAGCTCGCGACCATCGACTCTCGCCTCTCGGATATCTCCCTCGAGGCCGGTATGCGCAACGAGTACCAGACTCAGCCCGAGCCCGGGATGAACCACACCGATACCACCTGGTACGTCCGCCTCAAGAAGTCTTGGTAAAGTTTGCTGCGCCGCGGAACGCGCGCTAACAGCTAGCAGCTAACCGCTAACAGCTAACAGCTAAAGGTCCCCTATGCTCACCCCTCTCAAGCTCGGCGTTAATATCGACCACGCCGCCACCCTCCGTCAGGCCCGCGGCGTCGACTACCCCAACCTCGTGGAGATCGCCCGCCTCGCCGAACGCGGCGGTGCCGACGGCATCACCATCCACCTGCGCGAAGACCGCCGTCACATCCAGGATGCCGACGTCTACACCCTGCGCAAGACCCTCACCACCCGGATGAACCTCGAGATGGCCAACAACCCCGAGATCGTCCGCATCGCCCTCGAAGTCCGCCCCGACGAAGTCTGCCTCGTCCCCGAGCGCCGCCAGGAACTCACCACCGAAGGCGGCCTCGATGCCGCCGGCCAGTTCGACGCCCTCCGCCCCACCGTCGCGGCCCTCGCGGCCAACGGCACCCACGTCTCGCTCTTCATCGCCCCCGAGCGTAAGCAGCTCGAAGCCGCCGCCGAACTCGGCGCGCCCTACGTTGAGCTCCACACCGGCGCCTACGCCAACGCCACCGGCGACGAACTCAAGCGCGAAGTCGAGGCCCTCCACGATGCCGCCGCCTACGGCGCCACCCTCGGCCTGCGCGTCAACGCCGGCCACGGTCTCACAATGACCAACGTCAAGCCGCTGCTCGACATCCCCAACCTCGACACCCTCAACATCGGCCACAGCATCATCGCCCACGCCCTCTTCGTCGGCGTTGAACAAGCCGTGCGCGATATGGTCGCCGCCTGCGCGCGCTAACTCTCGCTTATGGCAGACCTCGCTCCCCGCTCTGTCGGCACCTACGAAATCCTCCACGAAGACGCTCACACCGGCGCGCGCCTCGGCCGCCTCTGGACCCACCACGGCCCGGTCGAGACCCCCGTCTTTATGCCCGTGGGCACCCAGGCCACCGTCAAAACCCTGGCGGCCGACGACCTCGAGGCCCTACGTGCGCCCATCATCCTCGGCAACACCTACCACCTGATGCTCCGCCCCGGGATGGAGGTGATGGAGCAGCTCGGCGGCCTGCACGCCTTCCAAGATTGGCACGGCCCTATCCTCACCGATTCCGGCGGCTTCCAGGTCTTCTCCCTCTCCTCCCTGCGCAAAATCACCGAAGAGGGCGTCTCCTTCCAATCGCACATCGATGGCCGCCGCCTCTTTATGGGCCCTAAGGAGTCGATGGCCGTCCAGCGCGTCTTGGGCTCGGACATCGCGATGCTCTTCGATGAGTGCATTCCCTATCCCGCCACGCCCGACTACGCTGCCAAGAGCGTCGAAAAGACCCTCCGCTGGGCGCGCGTCTGCCTAGAGCAACCCCGCGCCGAGGGCCAGCTCTATTTCGGCATCGTCCAAGGCTCGGAATACGCCCACCTGCGCAAACACTGCGCCCTGGAACTCGCCGCAATGGAGCAAGACGGCCTCGACGGCTTTGCCGTCGGCGGCGTCTCGGTGGGCGAACCCGAACCCTTTATCCTCAAAGGCATTGGCGACTCGGTCCCCTTCATGCCCCGCCACCGCCCCCGCTACGTGATGGGCCTGGGAGACCTCTGGCAAATGACCGAAGCCGTCGGGATGGGCTGCGACATGTTCGACTGCGTCATCCCCACCCGCAACGCCCGCAACGGCTCGGCCTTCACCAACGACGGCCCCTACCCCGTCAAGGCCGGTGCCTGGAAAGCCTCCAACCTCCCCGTCGAGCCCGGCTGCACCTGCCCCTGCTGCGCGCGCTACACCCGCGGCTACGTCCGCCATCTCCTCAACACCTCCGAGATGCTCGGCTACCGCCTCCTCACCCTCCACAACATCCACTGCTACCTCCGCTTTATGGAGCGCATGCGCCAAGCCATCGCCAACGACTGCTTCCGCGACTTCCGCGCCGAAGCCTATACCCGCCTTCGCGAACACCCCACCCGCGGCGAAGGCCGCTAAGGCCTTCCCCCCCGCCATTGCGTGGGGGGCGCTCCACCCCGGTCGGTGCACCCTTCGGGCACACCGGCTGAAGGCCCGCAGGGCCGCAACTAAGCGTTTTGCGTTGTCCGCTTTGATGGGCCGCGTCCTCGCGGCCCCCTTAAGCCCGTTGCGAGGGGAGGTCCTCGTAGGCAATGCTCTGGAGTTCGCGCTTACCCTTGTGGAAGGAGAGACCAACGAGGACGAGCGGACGGCCGTCGTGGAGGTAAGGCGTGGTGTAGCCGCGCTCCTTAATCTGCTGAAGGGCCTCCTGGGCGGTCGTGCCGTCGGTCTTGAACTCGAAGAGGTAGATGAAGTCCGGGAGCTTAACCACCATATCCGCGCGCTTGCCAGAGGATTGACCCGCCTCGACAATCGGCTCGAAGCCGCGCGCGAGGAAGAAAGCCTGCAGAAGCCGCTGGTAGTTATACTCCTGAATGCGCTCCTCGGTGGCGCCGTAGTGGCACTTGGCGTAGAAGTCGGGCAAATCGGCGCGCAGGAAGAGGTCCCGGTGCTCGTAGTC
>CAMGJH010000006.1 GCA_946056345.1 uncultured Lentisphaeraceae bacterium
TTGCTCCAGCCGTCTCCATCCGCGTCGCCCTGAGCATCGTAGGTGTCCACGTTCAACTCGCTGCTGCGGTTGGCGGCCTCCCAGTGGTCTTCCATAAAGTCGTTGTCCGTGTAGAGCAGCCCGAAGGTGGGGTTGCCGCGGACTAGCCACTGCGGGATATGGAAGTCCGGCACGCCGTTGCCGGCGGTGGAGTACTGGCCGGGATTGGACTTGGCCAGGTATTCGGCGTAGTTGGTGAGGAAGTCGCCATCGTCATCGCCGTGCGGGCCATTCGAGCCGGTGGGGTCCTCGGGGTCGAGGCCGTAGTAGTTCTCCCACCAGTTGGGCATCCGATCACCGTCGGTGTCCTTGGTCTGGCCCACGGCCACATAGTCGCGCAGCCAGCCGGCGCCGTTGGAGAACTGATTGTCGGTCACGCTCGTGCCCGTGTCGCCGGGCAGGCGCTTGAACCAGTTCTCGCCCTCGGGTGCCTCGGTGCCGCCAGCAATCGCGCTCGGGTCGGTCGTCGGCGCGCTGTCCCAGCTCTCGAAGTCATACTTCGCGAAGACGTCGCCATAGACCAGCAGGTCGCCGGGATAGGTGGTGGAGAAGGCCGGGAGAACCGTGTAGCGGTCCACATCGAAGGTCTGCACGCCCAGGTGGCGATAGGCGTAGGGATTGCCCGTGGCCTTGACGTTGTAGGTGATCTCCTTGTTCACGGCGTCGCCGGCGGCGTAGGGCGTCCAGTAGACCGAGTCGGGCGCCTTGAGGTTCTCCGCCGAGCCGGAGGGGAACTCGAGGGCCGGCGAGCCGTTGACCGTGTTGTAATTGCGGTAGTTGTGGATCGACTTGCGGCGGACATCGGCCAGCGGCAAGTGGCTGATCATATTGTGCGCCAGCGGAACGAACTCGCTCTGCGGGACCTCGGTGCCGGCCTGGGCGGCCTCGCTATTCTCGCAGTAGAAGGTGCTGCGCAGGTTCTTCGGCGCGGTGAGGGTGTAATAGGAGGTGTAGAGCTCCTCGACCGTCGGGTAGTCCGCCTCCGTCATCTGCGGCACTTCGCCGTTGGCCAGGCGCTGCAAGGTCTCCTTGAAGCCCTTGCGGCGATAGGTCATCGAGCCGACCTTCGTCTCGTCGCCCACCAGCTGCTCGCCGGGATAGCGCTCCCAAGGCTTGTTGTCCGAAGCGGCCGGGGTGCCGAGCGCCTCGTCCGGCGGGATGCGGCTGCCGCCCAGGAGGTCGTTGAAGGTGTAGATGGCCAGCGGCTGAGCGGGGGTGTTGGGCTCGTAGTAGCCGTTGCCCTCATAGCGCTGGGTGAAGACGTTGGTGCGGAAGTTCAGGAGCTCGGCCAGCGTGAAGACCGCCGAACGCTTGTCGGCAATCTGGTTGGTGGTGCGAGCGCCATTCCAGATGCGCACCTCGTCGATGAAGCCGGTGTAGGAACCGGTGTAGTAGTCCTCGAAGGTCTTCGGATCCTCGGGATTGCCCAAGGTGGAGAACCAGGCGCTGGCCGGCTCAGCACCGATAATCACCGGCGCGTTGCGATAGGAGAAGCGCTGCACTTCGTCCCAGCCGTCGTTCTTCAACGAGATGACGCCGTTGGCCGGGATGAGCGCGGAGGCCACCGCCGTGTTGTCCACGCCGTTGATGATGAGCTTCAGGCGCGAGCCATCGAAGGTCGCGGCCAGGTGCGTCCACACGCCGGGCTTGATGACATCGCCCGAGAGGGCCGTCGGGGAAACCTTCGGGGCCGAGCCGTCATCGACGAAGGTGGTGCCGGTGCCGGTGTAGTTGACGAAGGGCAGGAAGCCGCCGGTGGTCACCTTGAGGCCGAGGCGGAAGTTGTGGCGCAGGTCGCCCAGCGTCGAGGCACCCTCGGTGAAGCGCCAGGGGCGGTCAATGAGGATGACCTCGCCGGAGGCATTTGCGCCGGGCTGGTCGGCCTCGGGCTTGACCCAGCACTCGAGGGTGAAGGTGGTCAGGGCCATCGGGCCGAACTGCGTGGTCACGAGGCTCTGCAACACGCCCTTGCCGCCGAGGTAGGCCGACTGCTGGATGTCGGGGGTGCGCAGGGACTGCGGGTCGCCGCGGTAGACGGTGTTGGAGGTCAGCTCGACCATATCCGGCACGCCGTCGCCATCGGTGTCGTAGCCCTCGTTAATCTCGTAGGGCAGGAAGTGGGCCATGCCGGGGAAGGAGTCGGCCAGGTTCTCGGGGATGTAGTAGAAGAAGGGCCGCGCGGGCATCGCATCTTCGATATCCATATCCTCGAAGGTCACTTCCGTGTCATCGCCACCGGGTGTCGGCGCCGGCGCCGGGGCGGGGTCAACCTCGATGGTATAAACCAGGCCGCTCAGCGCGAGGGTGTTGTGGTTGAGGCGCCCGTAGAAGCGGGAGGTGTAGGAGTTGGAGTTGTCCGGGTCGGTCATCCACAGCGGCGAGGGGTCGGTACCGTAGTGGGCCGGGTCGGAGGCCACGGGGTTGACCGCCTCCTCGGCGTTGGTGAGGCCATCGCCATCGGGGTCGGCGAAGGGCACGCCCGCGAACCACGGATAGGTGTAATAGTCGAAGCCCGTGGTGCGGCCGCTCGCGAAGGCCGGCGCGCCGAAGGGATTGTTCGCGCCGCTCGGGCGCACCCCGGCGAAGACCGTGTTGTCCAGGGCCCCGCCCGAGACACTCTGCGGCACATAGACGGAGGCGACCTTGTTGCGGTTATAGGCCGCGCGATCGCTATTGTCGCCATTGGAGGAGGCCGAGCTGCTGTAGTCGCCCAAGACGGGGTTCAAGCCGTGGAAGACCTCCCAGTAGTCGTCCATCCCGTCCACATCCGTGTCGGGGGTCAACGGGCTGGTGGTCACGTAGGTATCCGTGTCGCCATCGAAGCGGACCGCATGGGCGCCAATGAAGGTGCTATAGGTGAGCGGCAGGCCCAGGAAGCGGGTGACCCTGAGACCCTCGAAGGCCTCCTGGCGCTGCTCGAGCGGCCGGAAGGGATAGTGCAAGCCCAGCGGCGCAAGATAGCTATCCTGCTGCGTGCCGGTCTCGCCGAAGGGGCCCCAGAGTTCCTTCTCGCGCACGCCGCCGGTGTAGCCACGCAGCGCAGCGCGGTAGGAGATCTTGAGCAGCGGGCAGGTGGTCGAGGCCAACGCCGCCTCATAGTCGGAGAACTCCGCGTCGGCCAAGTCCGCGTAGAGGGTGTTGCCATCCTGCAACGTGAACTTCGCACCGCCCGTCAGGTCCGCCGTGAGGGTGGTCATCGCGGCATAGGCCGGGTCGACCGGCGCGGTGACGGTACCATCGCCGAAGAGGACCTTGAAGATCTGCTTCTTGCGCGCATCCCAGAGCTTGCCGGTTTCGCCGCCGTCCATCAGGAGCTCGCGGAAGACCGGCTGCATCACCAGGCGGTCATCGGCGGCATACCCTTGCAGCGCCTCCAAGAGGCCGTCGATACGCGCCACTAGGGCGCGGACCGTCGCTTCGTCGCGCTCGGCATCCGTCTCCTGCGAGAAGAGGAGCTCGCCCTTATAACCATTGACGATTGGCGTCTCGCCGGCCTTGGTGGCCAGGAGGCGATAGTAGGCGGCATCGAGCGCCTTGATGTGGCTCTGCAAGCGCTCGATGGCAGCCTTGGCTTTCGCCGCGGCCACATCGATCGTGAAGTCGCGGTCCGGGTCGTTGAGAAGCAAGCTCTTATCCAGCGCGTAGTCAAGCACCTGCTTCTCGGTGGGGAAGAGGATGGAACTCATCAGCCCGCGCGAGACAGCCGCCGAGATGGCCGGCGCGCAGAGGTCGGTCTGCAACATCGTGGTCGAGTCAATCTTCGTCTTCAGCGAGAGGGCCGTCATCGCATAGGCTTGGACGAGCGGGTCGACGGTAAAGGCCTCGGGCGTGCCAAAGATTTCATCGGAGGCCACCACCGAGCCATCGAAGCTATAACTCTCAACATAGTCCACCGAGGGGACCGGGGCGGGATTGGCCAAGTCCTCGAAGATGTTGTAGACATCGGGGAGGACCTTCCAGTAGTAGATGCCCTCGGCGGTCTGCCCCAGGAGGCCGGGCTTATCCTTGTAGAGGCGGGCGGCGTCGGTATTGAGGTCGTAGCGCAGGTGGCGCAGGAGCCCGGTGTGATACTCCTGATACTGCGTCAAGCCGTCGCGGTCGTAATCCATATCGTAGTCACGCGGGTCGGTCGGGTCAGGGCCGCGCAGCGTGGCGGTGGTGGTGGTGACCGTGGTGGTGGAGGTAGTGGTGTCGGTTTCGCCGACTTCGCCTTCGGTGGCGTCGGTGGCCGCATTGCTGTTGGAGATGAGGCAATAGCGGTATTCCCAGCCATCGGGCATCCCGTCCCCATCAGTATCGATGTTGCAGGGGTCGCAGCCTCCGCCAATGGTCGACCTGTCGGTGGGGCTATAGGTGAGCGTGTAGGTGGCCGAGCTGTAGGTCGAGGCCACCGGGCCCTGCTCGTCCTTATCCCACAGGCCGTCGAAGTCGGTATCGGGGTTCCACGGGTCGCACGGCAGCACCTTGTTGACCCAGGTGGTGTCGTAGATTGTCTCGCTCTGGAGGGAAGTCGGCCAACCGTTCCTTTCACCGAAGATGTGCGTGGCGCGGCTCTGGAACTCCTGCCGGGCCGTCAGGCCATCGAGATCCTGGTCCTTGTCGCCATCGGGGAGCGTATTAGGAATCACATAGGGCTTGAGGCCCACATAGGCTTCCCAGCCGTCGGGCACGCCATCCTCGTTGGTGTCGGCAGACTTCGGGTTGGTGGACTGGCTCATTGGATCGCCGCGGCGCACGCCGGAGGCGAACTCTTCGCGGTTGGTGAAGGGGAGCGTGTTGACAATCTTGAAGGCATCGAGTTTGCTGCCCAAGGTTTCGTGGCCGGCGGCGCGGACACCCCAGGCCGTGCCGGGATGGAAGCCAAAGGCCTGGTAGACCTCCTGGTCGCGGATGATCTTGAGTGTGCCCTTGAACTCGCAGAAGCGCGCCGGCTCATCCACCCAGCCCGTCACATAGGCCTTGCCCTCCTCCCAAGGAAGGGTCCAGGAGCCGAGGTGTTCATCATCCAAACGGGTGGGATCATCGGCATACGAGTGTGAAATCAGACGGAAGACCTTGCCCTCATAGTCGTAGTAATAGGCTTCCATAGTCGGGAAGTTCACCTGGAAGGGCGAAGCGGGATTCGTCCCCCGCGTGGTGACCTCCACCTTGAAGAGGTGGTGATAGGTGGGATAGGTGCGGACGATGGCGCGGGCGAAGTAGTCGTTATCCGGGTTGCCCTCGGCGTCGTTCACGACCTTGCCGCCGGAGATGTTGAGCGGGTTGAGGCCATAGCGGACCTCCCAGCCGTCGGGCATCCAGTCGTCGTCGGTATCGCAGTCGATGGGGTTGGTGCCAGCAGCGAACTCTTCCACGTCGAGCAAGCCGTCGTTATCGGTGTCCTTACCGCCATTGCCACTATACGGGTTGAAGGCCGCGAGGACATCGGCCACCGGGATGGTCTCCCAGTAGTTGCCCTTACCGAAGGAGGCGTTCTCGTGGACGAGAATCTTGCCCTCCCCCGACGTGTCGACGGTGTAATAGGCCTTGTCGGAGGCATCGGGATTGTAGCTGTCGCGATAGCGGCGGCCGAGGGTGAACTGCTCGGTGGTGCCGAAGGCCTCATCGGTGTTGGCGGCGTAGGGGTTGTTCTCCGCATCGACCACGCGGTCGCGCAGGTCGATAGCCGGCCAGAGGGCGGTGTTCAGCTGCACGTGGCCATCGGCGGCGAAGACCGAGCCCCAGGCGATACGCGACGCGTAGTACCAGAAGAAGTACTCGGCGCCATTGGAGATGCCGTCGTAGTCCTGATCCTTGGAGTTGACATTGCTGAAGCGGTCAAGCCAAGAGGTCCAGCGGGGGTCGAGGGCGCCATTGGTCAGGTGGTTGCCATCGGTGTAGAAGGGCTCGTCGATGAGCATACCGGCCACCGCGCGATAGTCGATGAAGTAGTACTTATTGCGATAGAGGCCGCCCTTGAGCTCGTTAATCTTGGTCGAGGCGTCCAAGACCGCCTGGCTCTCATCCACCTGCGTGAAGGGGAAGTAGGCCCCGTCGGCGGCGACGACAGCGGGGCTATCGGCGCTCGGCTCCCACGCCCAGGCGTCGGTGTAGGTGTAGCGGAAGCGCTCATAGTTCTCGTCGTCCTCGCGAGTCTGCACCTCGATGGTGCCCGCGTGGTAGGGATAGCTGTCGTCGTCTTCCACCTTGTGGTAGGCGAAGGTGGGGTCGGGCCTGACAGGATAGCCGTCGGCGTCGATGACCGGGGCCCAGCCATCGCCGTCCACCGCGCCACGCAGATAGGGCACGCGATTGGCATAGGTGTAGGCCACCGGGATGGCCACCGTGACGCCTTCGCCGGTGGCGCCGCGGCCGGAGGTGTTCAGGCGCACCTGCTTCCACTGCACGGCGATGCCGCCATTACCATCATTCTTCACGGGAATCACGCGCCAGGTGTCGGAGATCTTCTTCTCCGGGTGCATCAGCACCATCCAGGCGGGGTTGGAGAGCCAGGTGCCCATACCGCTGGCGGCGTTGAGGGCCTCGTCGCGGCCGCGGACGCGCAGCTTGTAGCCGAAGGGCGTGCAGCCGGGTGCCTGCATCGTTGGACCGCCGGAGCCGCCATAACTCAAGCGACCATCGGAGGCGCCGAAACGGTAGGCGTTGTCGCCATTAGCAAAGCCGGCATAGGGGAGATAATCCTCCACCGCCATGCCGTTGGCCTGCGAGGCACCCTCCACGAGGGCACGCCCGGCATCGTCAGCGCCAACGTTGCGCAGAATCCAGCCATCGGGCACGCCATCGGAGTTGTAGTCGCCGAAGGCGTAGAGATAGGGCACAGGGGGCTCGGCGGTGAAGATGCCCTTCGCGTCGCCAGGGAGATATTCGGCCACGAAGATGGCTTCGAGGATGATGTCCTGCCACTGGGTGGAGTCGGTCGCCTGGCCGCCGCCGGAGACGAAGGCGCGGTTGAAGGCGAGGGTGGTCTCGTAGAGGCTATTGGGGTCGGAGGGCAGGAGGGCCTCGTAGTCGGTGTTGCGGGTGCTCCACTTATAGAAGAAGGAGTCGCGCGTGGCGCTCACGCCGGTGTAGCCCGCGGGGGTGGCATCGCCGGCGGCGAAGGGAACGGCCTTGACCTGCACGGTGGTGTTCGAGCCGCGCGGCAGACCGTTGGAGGTGTAGGTGGGGTAGAAGGTCCAGCCGAAGGTGTTGTCGGTGGTGGGGGCCGTCTCGGCCTGGTTGGCCCAGCGGATATAACCGGTGCCGGGGCGGGTGGCGGTCTTAACGGTGTAGAACATAAAGTTCTGCGCCGAGGTGAGGTTGAGCTGGCCGGAGAGGCTGGCCACCGCCGAGCTCGAGTCGTAGACCGTCACGTTCCAGCCGGGGTTGGTCATCGACTCATAGGTGTGGGTGAAGCTGAGCATCTCGGTGCCATCGGAACTGCGCTCCTTGCGGTTCTTGCCGGTGGTATCGGTATCCGCCGCGCCGACGGGGCGGACCTTGAAGGTGCCGGTGCCAACGCCGAACTGCGTTTCAAGGGCGGAAATCTTGGCTGCCCAGGCTGCCGCGCCCATCAGCGCGGTCATCTTCGCCTCATCGGCATAGAGGAAGCAATCGAAGGCACCGTCGCCGTAGACCATCTTGACGACGAGGTAGTCGGAGGTGGCATCGACCGCGTTGAAGGAGAAGGTCATCGCCGTGCCGGTGGAGCCGTTGGTGGGCGGAGTGCCGGCGAGGATGGGGGCGCGGTTGCGGACGTTGGGCTGGGCCAAGATCTCGCAGACATCGGCGGGGATGCCATTGACTTCATTGTTGAAGGCGCCCGAAGAGGAGCAGGAGGCCGCCGCGAAGCGCGCACCGGCCGCCGGCATCGTTGCGGTGACGATGGTGGGCACGCCGCCAACGAGCTTGGTCCACTGGATGGTCTTGTTGGCGAGGAGGCTCTTGGGGAAATCGTTCAAGCAGTAGGCATAGAAGTCAACGCTGGCGGCATTGCTCGGCAGCTCCACCTTCAGCCAGGCGGCGTTGGCGGCAGGCGTCTCGCCCGAGGAGGTCGAGAGGCTCACGTACTCCTTGATAACGTCGTAGACCTTGCGGGTGTTGAGGGTGTTATCGGTGGTGCTATCCACAAAGACGGCATCCTCGGGGATGGGGTTGCCGTCGCTGGTGACGGGGTAGATCCGGAAGTAGCGGCGGGCGGGCTCGGTCTTCTCCACCGAGAGGGTGTACTTGATGACCGACTCGGCCGTCGTCACCGCGCCGGTGCCGGTGGTGTCGAGCTGATACTCCGAGCCGATGGCACCATCGACGGCCGTAGTCAGGCTGATCTTGGCGCGCTTCTTCGTGGAGGTCACCTTCAAGTAGTACGGGGTCTCGACCGCGGTGGAGGTGGCCGCGTCCAGCTGCGGCACGCAGATGCGGAAGTAGCTTTCGCCACCGGTGGCGTTCTCCTTGACCGAGAGGGTGAGGGTGTAGTCGGTGGTGGCCAGGGGGTCGAGGGGAATGTAGTAGCGGTTGGGGGTGCAGGAAGCGCCGTCGGCCTTGGAGATGCGCTCAATGCTGGCGTAGACGGTGCCGTAGTTGTTCAGCCCCTCCTTGGCGATGGTCAGCGAGACGGCCGGGTCGCCCGCCGCAATCGTGATGGTGCCGCCCGAGACGGTCTGCCCGGCCAGCGCGGTAAAGCCATCGGCCAGCGCGTCGGCCGCCGGCAGCTCAAAGTTCTCGTTGGAGACCTCATAGCTGGCAACGTCGTAGGTGCTCGAGCCGGTGGAGATGATGGGCGAAGCCTTCAGCTTGAGCACGCGCGAGGCGAAGAGGGTGCTGCTGCCGCCATCGCGGCGAACGCCATAGCACAGGCGCATCTCGGTGCCCACCGGGAACTGGTCGGAGACCGGCACATTGAGGAAGTAGGTCTGCGTGGCAAAGGTGGTGGCGGTGGTGCTCTGCGGGCCGCGGAAGGCGGCGGCGTAGGTGTCCAGGAAGGTATCGCTCAGCGCCCCGTTGTAGGCACCGTTGACGAGCTTGACGCTATCGGGCTCGAGCTTGGTGACGCCGACGGGGGCGTACTTCCACCCGCCCGCGCTCTTCGCTTCCACCCAGAAGCTGCACTCGGCAGCCAGGTCGGCGTTGGTGAAGGTGGCGGCGGCGGCCCCGTTTTGGGTAGAGACCATCACCGGCACGAGGCCCTGGTAGAGGGCGTTGTAGTTGAGATCCTGGTCGTTCGCCACCAGGCCCCCGTCCTGATAGGAGGCACCGATGGTGAAGAGGTAGCCGCTGACCGACCACGGGCGGGTGACATTCTCCTGCGCCAGCGCGTTGGGATCCTGAGGCACCAACGTGTTGGCCGTGATGCCGGCGGTCTGCGTGCCGGGCGTGGGGCTGAGGGTGCCGGCCACGCGAATGGCCGCCAGGGTGCCGCCGAAGATCGGGTTGCCCGTAGTTCCGTCCACCGACCACGTCAGCAGGCTAGTCATATCACCGGGGCGAACCTCGTAGGCAAAGCGCAGAACCGCCGGCTCGCTGCCCTGGCCAATGTAGTAAGCCACGGCCGAGTTCGTCTCCACCGTGCGCGCTTCGCCAGTGGCCAGGTCGGTATCGGCCAAACCATTCTTGGTGCTCTGCGCGCGCAGCGGGATGGCCAACTCCAAGTAAGGCCGATCCTGCGCGCTCGTCACGCTCTTGTCGAACTGGTTAGAGATGAAGGTGAAGCCCGTGGCGGTGTCGACCAATTTCACATCGAAGTAGACCGTATCACCCGGGCTCAGAGCGCGCTCACCGGCCGCAGCTGCGGCGTTCTTGCTCACGCGCTTGGTAATCTCAAGCACCCGCACGTTCCCATCCAGGTGGGAATCGAAGGCGCTCGCAGCGTACACACGGCCTGTGCAGAAGACGCTCAGGACTGCGGCTACTGCCAGAAGGAATGTCTGTTTCAGTTTCATAGTCTCTAACCTCACATAAAAGGGGAGGGCAATCAAGCGGTTCGCTTACTTGTCGGAAGGTAAGACGGGCAGCCCCGTCTCGTGGGAAAGGGTTTCAAGGGAGACCGGCTTCGTCGCCGGGGCCACCTCGCGCGCCGGAGCAGCCTGGGGCTGCGCGGCCACGCGCTGCGCCGACTGGGCGCTCGCAACCGGGCTGGCCCCCCGGACCGCCTCGCCGGCGGCCAGGGCCTTGGCATCGGCCTCGGCCTTCATCGCCTTGTAGGCCTCGGCCTCGGCCCACATCCGCTGGCGGATCAATTCCTGGTTGGCCAGGCGCTTGGCCTCAACGGCCACCTCGGCCTCGCGCTGCGCAGCGAGCAACTGCTGATAGTAGGCCTTCTTCGCAAGCTGCACCTCCACCATCGCCTCCGTCGGCGCCTTGCCCAGCTTCTCGGTCATCGCCTGAACCACTTGCGCGCGGAAGTTCTCAGTCTCCAGCTTCGCCGCCTCGGCCACCCGCTGAACATCGCTCATTTCTTTGGCCGCAGCCGACACTTTTTCCAAATATTCTGCGTCCTTCGCGCGCTCCTGCGCACCCGTCGCGAGGGGTTGGCCCCCCGGAAAACGCGCATCCAGCTCGTCATACGCACTGGGCTTCGGCGGCGGCTCCGACTTGCCGCACCCAGCAAAAAGCACACAACCACA
>CAMGJH010000007.1 GCA_946056345.1 uncultured Lentisphaeraceae bacterium
CAGAACTTCGCCGACGGCTTTGCCTTCACCCCCGAGCCGCGTTGCCGCCTGGAGGTGCGCGCCACAGGCTGCGACTGGAACCGGCGCGACGAGTGGAGCTATAACGTGCCCCACCCCGAGGAGGCCGCGCGCGGTCAGGAGGGCTCCAGCGACCTCTGGAGTCCGGGCTGGTTCCACATCGAGCTCAACGAGGGCGACGAGACGCTCCTGGTGGCGGGCGAACCGGTCACCGAGCCGCCGCACATCCCCGCCCTCGCCGGCGAGTTGCCCTCCGCCCCGTTGGCCTTGCAGAGCGCGATGAAGCAGGCGCTCAAGCAGTACATTGTCCGCCGCGACGCGCACAAGACGGTCATCGCCGGCTACCCGTGGTTCCTCGATTGGGGGCGCGACACGCTCATCTTCCTGCGCGGGGTCATCGCAGCCAAGGAGTGGTCGGTGGCGCTGGACCTGCTGCGCGAGTTCGGCCGCTTTGAGAAGGGCGGCACCATCCCCAATATGATCCGCGGGGAGGACGACGCGAACCGCGAGACGGTCGATGCGCCCCTGTGGTTGGCCGTCTGCGCCGATGACGCCATTGCCGCCCTGGGTGCCGAGAAGGTGTTGGGGCTGCAGTGTGGCACGCGGACGCTCAAGGAGATCCTCGTCTCCATCGCCGAGCACTACATCAAGGGCACCGTCAACGGCATCAAGGCCGACCCGGAGACCGGGCTTATCTGGTCGCCCGCGCACTACACCTGGATGGACACCAACTACCCGGCCGGCACGCCGCGTGTGGGCTACGCCGTGGAGGTGCAAGCCCTCTGGGTGCGGTTGCTCGACCTGCTCGGGCGCGAAGTGGCCCCCAAGTGGAAGCGCCTGGCCTCCAAGGTCCGCCGTTCCTTCCGCGAGTGCTTCCCGCTCCCGGGAACGGGTCTGGCCGATTGTCTCTATGCCGGCCCTGGCGTTGGCGCGCGCCAGGCTGACCCCGATGACGCCCTCCGCCCGAACCAACTCTATGCCATCACCCTGGGGCTGCTGAAGAACGACCGCGCTCTGGCCCAGAGCGTCCTGCGCGAGACTGCCTGTCTGCTCCTGCCCGGCGCCATTCGCACACTGGCCGACCGCCCCGTTCGCCGGCCGTTGCCCATCGTGCGCGATGGGCAGTTGCTCAACAACCCGCAAGCGCCCTACTGGGGCCGCTACGAGGGCGACGAGGATACCCGCCGCAAGCCCGCCTATCACAACGGCACCGGCTGGACCTTCCCCTTCCCGCTCTACGCCGAGGCCCTCTACTTGGTCTACGGCGAGAGTATCCGCCCCGTAGCCGAGGCCTACCTTGCCTCCGCCGCGCTGTTGTGCGACAAGGATTGCGTCACCCAGCTGCCTGAGTGCGTCCAGGGCAACGCCCCGCACGAGCCCTGCGGCACCGGTGCCCAGGCCTGGGGCGTCTCCGAGCTCCTGCGCGTGCTCTGCTTCTTAGAGAGCTCGCTGCGCTCGTGAAAACAGAGGACGGATGACGGATGACAGCGCGCGTTCCGCGACGAATAGGCCGAGGGCCGCTGTCATCCATCACCCGACTTCTCTCCTCTCTTCGGTCGTGGTATCGCCAGTGCGCGGTCGAGCCGACCACGCCAATGCCGCCGCCTCGGCCCCCCTGTCACCCCACAGGCTTCCGGCGCTTCGATGAACTTCTAGGGGGCGGACTGCCCTGCGGCCGCGCGGTCGAGTTCCTCGCGCCCCCCGGTGCCGGCAAGACCACGCTGGTCCTGCGCCTGGCCGCCGCTTGCCAATGCCACGGTCTGTGCGTGGCACTTCTGACGGCCGATGGCTCCCTCACCCCGGCCTACGCCAAGGCCCAGGGGCTCGACCCCGCTACAGTGCTGTGGATTGAACCGGCCCTCGGCGAGCGCGCCCTGGCCGTGGCTCAACGTCTCCTCACCGAGAAGGTCGCCGGGGTCCTGGTGCTCGACGCGCCCGACGCCCTCGGTCTGCCCCGCCACGCCTTTCGGCCCCTCAGCCGCGCTCTGGCCGCCAGTCAGGCCCTCTGCCTGCTCACCCGCCCCCGCGCCACCTTC
This sequence comes from uncultured Lentisphaeraceae bacterium, assembly GCA_946056345.1. Lineage (GTDB taxonomy): Bacteria > Verrucomicrobiota > Kiritimatiellia > RFP12 > DVOR01 > Spyradenecus. The sequence continues at coordinate 2,055 of CAMGJH010000007.1, forward strand.
ACCCCCGCGCCGCTCCTCCGCAATCCCCTGCGCCTGCTCCTCTACCCCGAGGCCATCGAGGCCTCCAATGGCCGCCGCGCACTGCGGCCGATCAAGTGACAGAGAGCCCGACCGAGGGGCCGGGCTCGAGAGTGAGATGCACTGGGGCTACGCCTTAGCGCAAGCGCAGCGATTCCTTCAAGCGCTCGTTCTTGTTGACGACCTCCTCCAGGTCGCCCTGCATCCCTTTAAGGCGGGCACTGTCGGCGGTGGCGGGGTCGAGGAGGTTCTGAGTGGAGCGGCGGACGAACTCGTTGGGGAGGGACCAGAAGACGTTGCGGACGTAGTAATCGGGCGTAGCGCGGTGGAGGATGACGATCTCGCCGTTGGGGGCGATGTTGAGGCGGGGGCGGACGATGGGGAGGTAGGCGCCGAGCATCACAGTCTTGAAGGTGCGGCCGTCAGGGGTGTCCTGGATACGCAGGAAGAGACGGTCGATGTGCTGGCGGGGCCAACGCACCAAGGTAAAGTGGCGCTGGCGGCCGGGATCCTTGGAGAAGAGCTGGAGGCCCTCGCTGATGACCGAGCCGGGGACGACCTCGAGGGTCTTGACCTTGGTCTCGTAGCGCATCCCGTTGAGGATGGCGCCGAAGGTGACGAAGTAGGTGCCCTCCTCGGAGAGATTGACGCAGGCGGCGATGTCGAGGTCGTAGACCTTCTCCTCGTTCGGGCCAAGGGTGAGGGGCTTGGGGAGGCAGCCGTTGGGGTCGCGCAACGAGAGGGTGCGGCGCATGGGGTCGTTTGTGCGCGAGAGGACGAGGACGCCGGCGGGGCTCTGGCCGCGACCGAGGGTGACGGTCTGGGGCGGGTTATTGCGCACTAGGACGCGGGCGGGGATCTCTTCGCCGAGGATGTAGGCACCGAGGTCGAAGGAGATGCCCACCGAGAGGGGTGGGAGGGCCTTGTCTTGCTGTTGGGCGCGGAGCCCGGCGGCGCAGGTCACGGCCGCCAGGAGCACGAGGAGGGGGCGGAAGGTCATAGAGGCGTTCCTTGGGGTTATTCGGTGGGGCGCTGGCCGAGGGTCTTGAGGGTGAGCCCGGCGGCGGGGCGGCGGTTGGGAAGCACGAAGGAGAGGGCGTAGGCCACGGCCACGCAGACCACCAACGCGATGCCGCCATAGGTGAAGGAGTGGAGCTTGGGGAAGAGGCAGCCGATGCCCAAGCTCACCACATAGTTAACGACCAGGGCAATAAAGGCGGCCGCCCCGCTCACGCGCGGCATAAACACGCCCATCAGGAAGAGGGCCGAGAGACCGCCGGTGAGGGTGCCGATAAAGTTCTTGAAGATGTCGAAGAGCGATCGGCTGGGCATCTGCGCGAGGATGAGCGCAGCGGCCACGCCCAGCACGCCCACGATGACCACGCAGATGCGGCCCCAGAAGACCTGCTTAGCCCCGTCCATATCCTTGCGGAAGCGGGCGAGGAAGTCGGTGACAATCGAGGTGGCCGAGCTGTTGAGGTTGGTCGAGAGGGTGGAGATGGTGGCAGCAAAGACGGCCGCAACGATGAGGCCCGAGAGGATCGGGTGTAGCTCAATGGCCATAAAGAGGGGGAAGACGGAGTCGTTCTTGGGCATCGTCACGTCCATCATCTCCGGGTGCTTGATGTAGTGGGTGTAGAGGGCCGAGCCGATGAGGTAGAAGATCACCGAGGAGCCGACCGAGAGGAAGCCGTTAAACCAGATGGAGCGGGCGGCGGCCTTCTCGTTGGGGCAGGTGATGTAGCGCTGGACCACGCACTGGTCGGCCGTGTAGCTATTGAGGTTCTCCACAAAGCCCATAATCAGCACCACCCAGAAGACCGGCTCGGAGAAGAGGAAGCGGAAGTCCCACATCTTCAGCTTGCCGGTGGTCCAAGCCACCGTGGAGAACTCGCTCACCCCGCCGCTGCTGGCAATGAGCCACACGAGCACCACAATCGCGCCGAAGAGGAGGATGAGGCCCTGGACGAAGTCGCTCCAAATGACGGCCTCAACGCCGCCGAAGAAGCAATAGATAATGGTGGCCACACCGCAGAGAACGATGGCCAGCCAGATGGGCATCCCCGTCACGGCCCCCAACGCCAGCGCCGGCAGGAGCGTGACCACCGCCACGCGGCAGATCATAAAGATGTTGAAGACCGTCGCGCCAAAGAGGCGGATGGAGACGTTGAAGCGCTTCTCCAGATATTCATAGGCGCTGGTGATGTTCAGCCGGCAGAAGAAGGGCAGGTAGAAGCGGATGGCAATCGGCGCGAGGGCGAGCGTGCAGAGGGTCATCGTGAAGTAGCGCCAATCTGAGAGATAGGTCATCGCCGGCACGGAGATGAAGGTAATCGAGCTGAGCATCGTGGCGTAGATAGAGACGCCCGCGACGTACCACGGGATGCTCTTGCCGCCGCGGAAGTAGTTATCCGCCGTCTTGGGCTTGAGGGCGAAGTAGACCCCCATTCCCGCCATCGAGAAGAAGAAGAGGACAATCACCCCCCAGCTGGCCGCCGAGAAGCGCCACGCCTTGCGCTTGAAGCCCAACGTGAGCACCTCGCCCGTGCGCTTGGCCGGCTTAACTTCGCCCGCGGCAATCACCACCTCGCCCCCCAGTTCGGCCACCGCCGCCCCGCAGCGCGGCAACGCCTCAGCCGGCAGCTCGCCATACTCGCACCACTGCCCGGTGACCACGTGGTAAGCATAGACCTTGCGGTTCCATCCGAAGGCGGCCGGCTCGGCGCCGAGCATCCGCTGCCAGTCAGCCGGGAGCATCCGGTTCGCGCGGTCCCACATCTGCCCGTTGTAGCCGCCAATAAGCAGCAGGTGCTGGTCGCCCACCGGCACCAACCCCGCACCAATGGTCGAAACCGGCGCGGCCTTGAGCACCTGCCAGGCGAAGTGACCATCGGCGCCCTTCGTGTAGCCATAACCATCATAGGCAGCCATCGGCTTGCCATCCTCGCCGGTAATGGTGCCGCCATAGACCACCAAGACCTTCTGCTTGTGGTCCCCATTCTGCACCGCGGCCACAGCCTGACTGCGCGCCGGGCCCGGGAAGGCCGGCAACTCGCCCCACGTCCACTGCCCCTCCACGCACTTCAAGGTCAGCACCCGATTCGTCGGCTGCCCATTGAGCAACCCGCCCACGAAGGCTGCGCCCCCCTCCCACGGCACGGCGGCCGTCATCGAGAGCGTCCCCGCCGGGCACGGCGGCAACGGCTCGACCTTCCCCGAGGCGTCCAGCACGAAGGCATCCGCCTTAGCGCCCTGCGCGCTCACGCCACCTACGCACACCAGGCTCCACTGCGGCTTGAGGGCCGAGCCCAAGTTGACCGCCACCGCGCCGCCCTCGGCCAGCCCTTCGGACAAGCTCTCCACCTGGCGCCAACGCCACACGCTCTTCTCGCCCTCGGCTGCCGGGGCCTTCTCGTAGACCCACGTGGCCGCGCTATAAGCCTTCTGTCCCCCCTCAAAGGTGGAACCGCCGGCGAGCACGAGCGCCTCGCCCACCTTCCCGGCAAAGGGCCGTGCCACGGCCACGGGCAAGGCCTCTTCGGCCTGCCAGGTCAAGTCCAGCGGCACGGCCCGGCCAACGGTCCCCATCCATCCGACAACCGCACACAGCAGCCCGGTCTTCACACGCGTCCAAATGCTCATAGTCGTGGTATCCTTTCGTAAAGCGCGCGTGGCAATAGCCACAGCAAGAGTGCAATCAAGCGCCAACGCGGCGTGATGTAAATCACCGCCCGGCGCCGTTCCAATCCGCGAATAATGCAGGCGGCGGCCCGTTCCGGCGAGCACCGCCAAAAGGTTGAGGCCTGTCCCAAGGCCGTATCGACAAAGCCCGGGAGCACGAGCACCGGCTCGCACCCCTGCTGCCCGTGCCGCCACCGCCGCCGATAGCCCTCCATCGCCGCATTCATATAAGCCTTCGAGGGCGAGTAGCCATTCGTATCCTCCATCCCCCGCAGCCCGGCAATGCTCGAAATCGCCACAAAGCGCTTGCAACTCGTGCTCTCGGCCGCCCACTGCGCCACCCGCTCAAAGGCCAAGACATTCAGCGCCAACGCCGGCTCGGTCAGCTCCCACGCCGGCCGCCGGCTCCGCGTCCCCACCCCGGCGCAAAAGATCACCGTATCGGCCTGCACCTGAGCAATCCGTTCCACGGCCCCCGGCGCTGTGACATCGAGCACAAAGCTTTCGCCCCCCAATTCCGCAAGCAGTTCCCCTCGCCGCGCGCAAGCCACCGCCTCAATCCCCTTGGCGCGCAAACCCTCCACCAGCGCGCGCCCGATCCCCGAGCTCGCGCCAATCACCAAGACCCGCTTCATCGCCTCCTGCATAACGGTGACAGTATAGCACACTGGCCGCACAAAGCCAACAGGGGGCCGCCGCGCGGCCTAGATGCTCCGCTCGCCGAGGGTGAGGGTGCAGCGGGGGTGGGTGACATTTTGGGTAAGGTAGATGCGCAGGGGGTGGAAACCGGCCTTGAGGGCGAGGGTGATGGAGGTGGTGCGCTCGGGTGCGTCGGTCATCTCGCGGTCGATGGCGTGGACTTCGTGAATCCAAAGGTGGACGCCGCCGATGCCGGAGGAGGCGAAGGTGTAGTTGCCATCGGTGGGGGCGCGAAACCAGCCACGCAGGGAGATGCCGCAGGCCTCGGTGCCGAGCTTGGCCAGCGCTTCGGTGACCTCGCTATCCCCCTGGGTAGTGAAGCCGCCATCGGGGACGAGGGTGCGCAGGGCAGGGACCCACGGCCAAGCCTCGGCGCCCTTGCGATAGAGCATGCACCGCCACCCGGGGGCGGGCAAGGCGGTGGTGCGGATGGCCGGGAGCGCGGCGGCCTCGATGTCGGCGTGCGAGGAGGTCTGCGCGTAGGCGGCAATCGCCCCGCTGGCAGCCGGGACCTTGGCCACCGGCAGACGGCAGGTGATGAGGAGGTTCGTCATCGCGGCCAGACGCTCGGCGTGCTCGGCCTGACCGGCCAGGTTGGTCGCCTGGGCGGGGTCCGCGACCACGTTGTAGAGCTGGCAGATGCCGCTGAGGCCGTTATTGCGCAGGAGGACGTAGTCGCCATCGCGCACCATCTGGGCGAAGCCGCGGACATTCTCGCCATCTTGCTGCTCGCCATAGACGCGCATCGGCAGCTGCTTGCCCGACCCGGTGAGCGTGGGCAGGAGGGAGACGCCGTCGCACGCGGCCGGCTGCGGGAGCCCGGCCACATCGGCCAGGGTGGCCATCCAGGCCGGAAACTGGAAGGGGAAGTCGCTTGCGCGGGGCGTTTCGCCGCCGGAGGCGGGGATGGTTCCAGGCCAAAGGGCGAAGGTGGGCTCGCGCATACCGCCCTCGTTCACCCACCGCTTCATCCCGTTGAAGGGCCCGTTGGACTTAAAGGCGCCATTGACCCAGCCGATGCGCGAACTGTAGCCGCTCACGTACTCGCCGGCGGGACCATTGTCGGAGGTGAAGATAAAGAGGGTGTTCTCGAGCAGGGCGCGGACCTTGAGGAAGTGGAGCAGGTCGCCCATCGCGTCATCGAGGCGCTGGACGTTGGTGGCATAGCGCTGCTGCGAGGTGGTGTAGCTGGCGTAGGCCGGATAAATGTAGGTGTTGGAGGTATTCGCCTCGCCCTCGCCGGTGCCCTCCTTGAAGGGGAGATACCCATTGGCATCCTTCACCCACTTCACGCCGCCGCCCCAACGGCCATCGCCATCGTCAAGCGCCGGATAGGGCGCGCCGGGCACGTGGAAGTTCGCGACCGAGCGCAAGGTCGTGTCGCCCTGACTGTTCTGGCTGCCCGATCCGTGGACGGTGGTGTAGCAGGCGTAGCAGAAGAAGGGCTTCTCGCCGGTGTGCGCGTCGATGAGCTGCTTGATCTTGGCGGTAAAGAGGTCGGTGTCGTAGCAGTAGCGCACTTCGGCGTTGGCAATCTGTCGGCGGTAATAGGTGCCCTCGGGGTCCTGCGCAAAGGCCTCGCTCCCGGCCGCGCCGGCGGAGAGGTCGAGATACTGCCCGGCCGCGTAGGCCGCCGCCGAAACGTTCTCGACGATGGGAGAGCCCACCTTCGTACTCGCCCACGTGTCGCACTCCCAATGGTAGAAGCTGTGACCGTGGGCGTGGGCCGGGTAGCCATAGGAGTAGTCGAAGCCCGCATCGCAGGCCATCGACCGCCGAGGCTGGCCGCCGCTCTCGTAGCCGCCGCCGATGCCCCACTTGCCGATGTGCCAGGTGTCGTAGCCGGCCTGCTTCATCACCGTGCCCAGGGTCATACGCGCGTCGATGGGCCGGTCGAACATATTGTCGCGCAGCGAGCAGTGGCCCTGGTTCTTCCCGGTCACCATCGAGGCGCGGGCCGGCGCGCAGACTGGCGAAGTGGTGTAAGCGGCCTTGAGCATCACCCCCTGCTGCATGGCCGCGTCCAGGTGCGGCGTCTCGATATGGGTCTGCCCGGCCAACTGCCGACCATTCTGCCAAAAGGCCCCCAGGTCGCCCCACCCCAGGTCGTCGCACAAGATGAGGATGACGTTCGGCTTCTTCCCCGAAGCCGCGCAGAGTTGATCGCTCACATGCTGCCGCGCCACCTCCTCTGGTCCCCACGCCCAGGCGCGCGCCGCCACGCCCGCCCCAACGGTCCCCAACGCACTCATCGCCAAAAACTGCCGCCGTGTCATTGCCATCTCTGCCTCCTGCTCTCTCGTTTGCTCGCTCTACTGCCGCTCGGCCACCACGCGCAACGCCGTGGTCCCGCGCGGGAAGTGCTCCAAGGGCACCCGGAAGTGGCGCACCGGGCCGCTCGCGGCCTCGCCTTCGCCAAAGGGCAGCCCATCGCTGGCCACCGCCTCCGCGCCCTCAACGCCCACCATCCTACCATCCTCCGCCACTTGCCGCAACTCCACGGCCGTGCCGGCGGCGAAGTCGGCTCCATTGGCCTCCCCTGCGGGCGCGTTGCGCACCTCGGCCGTCACCAGCACATACGCCGTGCCCGCCACGGGCGCACAGGTTATTGCCGAGATGCCAAAGTCGTAGACCACCGCGACCGTTGCCGTGCCAGTACCATCCGGCTCGCCCACCGCCGAGGGCTGCAGGTCAAAGACGTAGGCGGCATTGAGGGCCTCGGCCTCGCTCGCCGCGCGCGGCTGACCATTGGTGCCCACGGCGCAGTAGGCGAACTGCCGCGTTCCCTCGGGAATCGGCAAGGCGCTCGCCAAGACCTTCTGCCGCAGAGCCTCCACCACCCCCGTGGCCGCGCCGGAACTCTCCGCCCCAGCGCCAATCGGCCCAAAGCTCACCTGCCCGCTGCTGGGCACCACCCACCACCCGCGCGCCTCCTCGGCCACCATCGCCACCGACAGCGCGGCCCCCTCGGCCACCGCAAAGGCCGCCTCGCCCGGGGCCTCGGCCGCCACGAGCACCGCCCCTTCGCCCGACCACTCGCTCACCTGCGCCAACGTCTCCGGTGCGGCCGTCACGCTGCTCTCGGCCGCCACCTCCGCCGCGCGCACGCTCACCTCGGTGCCCAACGTGAGCGCTCCCGCGCCGCGCACGGCCACCGCCGCCACCTCCACCGGCTCCTGCGCCAGGAGGGCCAGCCCCCCGCCTGCCACGCAATAGGTCACTTCTGCCGCCGGATTGGTCACCGACACGCCTCCCGAGCAGACCGTCAACTGCGCCTCCTCAGCCGCCACCAACACGCCGCCCACCTCCAACACGCCCGGCGAAGCCACCTCCGCCGCACGGCCCAAGAGCACCAACTCCGGCACAAAGCCCTCCATCTCCAATCGGCCCCCCAGCCGCACCGCCACCCCTTCGGGCATCATCGGCGCGCAGACCCCGGGGTCAATCACCTGCGCAAAGCGCGCCACCCGCCCCGCGCTCACCTCGATGGCCCCTGCTTGCGCTTCCGGCACAAAGCTCCACGCCTGCGCCCCATCGGCCAAGATGAGCACCCCGCCATGCTCCACCCACAGTTGCGCCTCGACCCCTTCGGGCAGCGCCCCCTGGGTGGCGGCCGCTCCTGAGCTCGCCGAGTGCCACCAGACCGCCCCTGCCAGATCCACCTGCGCGCCCTCCCCGGCATAGGCCACGGCCACGCCCGGATCGGTCTGGAAGGCCACCTCACCCACGCGCAACGCAAAGCCCGCATCGGTCGAGACCGTGACCCCCTGGGTCGTCTCCCCGGGGCGCAACGCTGCCACTTCCCCTGCCCCTTCCAAGCTGACCCCCACTTCGGCTGTGCCGGCGTAGCTCCCGGCCTCAATCACCTGCCCGTTCACACCCGTATCGGCCTGCAAGGTCAAGCGATCGGCCGCGACCCGCGCCACTTCGGCCGTCACGGTGGCCGACTCCGCCGTCACCCGCGGCAAGGCCTGATTGCCCAGATAAATCGCCCCCACCCGGACCGCGTGCGTGGCCCACGCCGTCGGGTTGACCCACACCGTCGCGCGCGTATCGGCCGCCGGCGCTTCGCCCGTCACCACCGTGACCTGCCGCAGGAC
>CAMGJH010000008.1 GCA_946056345.1 uncultured Lentisphaeraceae bacterium
GTTTCCGGTGAAGAGGAGCGCGGCGTTGTAGTTTTCGTCCTGCTGCCCCCCCACGCGCTTGAAGTAGAGCCCGCCCACCAAGAGCGGCACGTCGGCCTTGCGCGCAAGCGAGCCCAACCGCGCTTGCGGCTCGCCGTGCAGGGGGAAGACCCAGCCCACGGCGGAACTCTCCGGCCAGAGCCACAGGTCGGGCTTTTGGGGCAACATCGCCAACAGCTCGGCCTTCTGCGCGTTCTCGCTCGCCCACATCGGCGGCACCTTCTCGCCCGTGAAAATACACGGCACCTGCGTGGCTTCGCAAACAATCGCGGCGACCGACTTCTCCGCCTGCTCATAATCCTTCATCCGCCCGAGCCCCCACAGGAAGGCCGCCAGCAGCAGCGCCAGGGGCAGCAGACTCTCGGCCGAAAGCAACAAGCGCCCGCGCCAATCGCTCGGCAGGCGGCCAGTCACCCCCAGCCAGCAGCGCTCGCAGAGCGTCGCCACCGCGCCATTGACCGAAGCGGCCAAGGCGCTCACCAACGTCACCCCGCCCACCGCGGCCAGCTGCATCACCGGCAGGAAGTTCGAGCACGCCAGCCCCAACGGGTTCCACGCAAAGCCGGTAAAGATCTTGGAGCGCAAAATCTCCGCCCCGGCCCAGAGCATCGGCTCCAGGAGGACGGTCGAGAGGAGCACCCAGCGCGGCGGCACCTTCTGGCGCAGCCGCGCGGCGGTGGCAGCGAAGGCACCGATAAAGAGCGCGAGCACCGCGCTCAGCCCCACCAAGGCCGGCACCACCAAGGGCCACGGCCCGCCATTAGCCGTCAAGCGGAGCATCCACCCCAACTGCACGCACCAGGTCACAAAGCCGCAGAGCCACCCCCAACCAAAGGCCGCGCGCGGGTTCGCCCGGCGAATGAGCAGCAGGAGCGGCACGAGCGCAAACCACACGGCCGCCGATTGATTGAAGGGCGCCCAGAGCGAGGCGAGGAGTGCGGCAGAGGCCAGCGCGGCAAAGGCAGAGAGCAGGCGGATCTTCATTGCTTTACCTTTCGGCAATCGTTAAGGGGGTGTGGCCCTGACCAAAGTCGGGCCATTCGAGGAGCGTGTTGGGGTAGACCTGGCGCAGATGTGCCAAGCGCTCGGCGCGGTCAGGCGCGGGGGCCAGGTCGGGAAAATGGAGGGCGTAGGTGTAACCGGCCCAGGCAGCGAGCTTGGGCGCGTCGGCCCCGGGCGGCGCAAAGGGCTTGGAGAAGGGCCCCATCTCCAAGCCGCGCGGCACCTCCAGCCCAGCCTCGACGGCGAGGTACGTCTCCTGCGTCCAGAGGACCCGCTCGCCACGCTCGGCGGCCCAGGTGCGCAGCTGCCGGCCCACACGGCGCAGGGCCGAGAGGTCGCTCTCGGCCTTGAGGCGGATCCAGAAGCGGTCTTGCGGGAGGGCCACCCAATCCTGAATGAGGGGCGAGCCCAGGCAGCTCATCGCCAGCGCGGCCGGGAGCATCACCTTGGCCAAGGCCAGGCGCAGCGAATCGAAGGGCAAGCGCGTGAAGGCAAAGGCCACGGCCATCGCCAAGGGCAGGGTGGCGGGCACCTGATAGTCGTCGTAGGGCACCGGCGCGCAGAGGTGCACGAGCGCCAACGCCGCCGCGCACCAGAGCCACAACTCGGCCAGGCGCTCGCGCTCGGAGGTCGCGCGTTTGAGGGCCGGGCGCGCGGTCACCTGCAGCCACCCCAGCAAGATGGCCCAGAAAGCGAGGAGCGGATTGTAGCGCAGCCACCGCGCCACGCACCCCGCGCGGCCCAGGAGCCCCATCGGCTCGCGCGCGCCGTGGAAGCGAATAGCCGCCAAGAGCTCGGCCGGCCAGCCGATGAGCTCGGGTCCAAAGGCCGCGACAAGCCCCGCCGCCGCCCCGCCACCAAACCAAAGCCACGCCCGGCAGCCCATTTGTTCGCGCCGCCACCACAGCCACGCCGTCACCGCCGGCAGCAGCGCCCCCATCGAAAGGCGAACATCGGCGAGCAGCGCCAAGAGCGCCCCGGCCGCCACCGCGCAGAGGGGGTCGAGCCCCGAACCATCGCGCCGCAGCCCGGTCATCAGCCGCAGCGCCCCGGCCAGACCCAGCGTGCAGAGCGCGTAGCCCTTGGGGATGGCCGTGAAGTAGGCGTACCACAGGTTGAGCCCCAGCAGACACCAGAGCGTGACACGCGCCGACCAACGCTCGTCCAGCCGCCGGCAGCCGGAGGTCACGCAGCCATCGGCCAAGCAGAGCGCCGCCAGGCCGAAGAGCGCGGTGAGCAGCCGCCCGCCCAGCACGCCGAGGCCCGACCACGCCCACCCAAAGGCCGCGTAGACGATGGGGTAGAGCAACCCCTGGGTATAAAAGAAGTCGCGGTGAGGCACTTCGCCGGCCATCACGCGCCGGGCCGCGTAGAGCCCCCACCCCTCATCTTGATTGAGCGGACCAAACCACACATTCAGCACGAGCATCATCACCGTCAGCCCCAGGGCGGCAAAGGCCCACCGCCGGAGCGGATTTTGACTCGGGGCGGGGGGTGTTTTCGATAGACGAGAGGCGGCTGGCGAGGAAACTGTCGCCGGAGGTGGAGCGTCCGTCCGATGGGCCGCCAATTCCTCCGCCGCGGAACGCGCGCTGTCGACTGTCGACTGTTGACTATCGGCTGGGCGCGCAGCGACCCGCCCCGGGTTGACCTCACATCCGCCCCGGGTTGACCTTGGACTCGGGCCGGGTTCATTTTCGACCCGCCCCGGGTTGGCCTCGGACTCGGGCCGGGTTGGGGTCGAACTCGGGGCGGGTGCGTTTTCGGGGTGAGGGAGGGGTGTGGGAAGGGGCTCGGCCATCGGCAGGGACCTCAATCAGAGCGAGTGGGTGAATTGGCGCCAGCGGAAGGCGGTCACGCGGCAGAGGTGGCCGGGGATCTCGGGGATCGTCCGGGCGATGACGCCGAGGACATTGCGCACGGAGAAGGGTTTGTGGGGCTGGCCGGCGTAGTCGTGCATACCCGGCAGGCGAATGAGGGTGGGATCCTGCGGCCAATACCAGAAGTTCTCGCCCAAGTAGAAGCAAGGGGTGCCGGCGGCACGCAGGTCACGCATCTGCAAGGGGGTCTGCCAAGCGGGAGTGCGAATGCCGCACTCGGGGAGCATCGCGCGGTAGTAGAAGTCGAAGACGTGCGGGGCGGGAATGCCGCGCGGGAGGGTCTCCCAAGCGGCCAGGCAGCGGCCATCCTCGCGATAGCGATCGTGGAGGGAGAGGGTGTAGACGCGCGGAGCCGCTTCGCTGCCCATCGCCTGGACCATCGAGAGGGCGTAGACGCTCAGCCCCAGCGACATAAAGAGCTTGCCAATGGCAAAGAGGTAGGAGCTCGAGGCCATAATCGACATCCCCACCGTCCCCAAGAGCCGCCCGCACCAGGGGCTATGCGGCACATTGGCGGTAATGGCGTTGAAGCAGACCAGGATCGGGAACATCCACAGCTGCGGCACGTAGCGCACATAGCCCATCGTCTTGGTGGGCTGGAGGAAGGAGGTGAGCAGGATGGCCGCCAACAGCCACGGCACCGCGCAGCGCCGCGTGAAGCACAGCGCCAGGAGCGTGAGGCACATCACAATGCGGAAGCCCGGCCCCAGGCCGCCCACTTGGTCGAGGTGGAAGATGGGCCGGAAGGGCTTGCGCCCCAACTTCCACTCGTAGTAGCGGTGGGCGAGATACTTGGAGAGATAGGCGTTGACCAGGCGCCCAACGTAGCCCATCTCGGCCGCGTCGTCATTCTGCAGGTCGAAGTCCGCCGTCATCGCCGGCAGGGGCTCGGTCTTGGAAAAGGTGTGTTCGGGGTAGAGCGGGCCGCCGTGGTTGGCCCAGTTGGTTAGGTAGGGCGAAAAGCCCACGGTGAGCGCCAGGGCAAAGCCAGCCGCGTTGGCAATCACCCACTTCCAGAAGGCGTGGCCGCGCGCCTCGCGCACCGCGCGCCACAGCACCGGCGCCGTGAAGAGCCCCGCCGAGAGCACCAACGAAATCATCCCCGTGAACTTGAGGTTGCACCCCAGCACCGGCGCGAGGGTCACGTAGGTGAGCCACGCCGTGCGCCCGGTCTTGCGGTAGGCACAGGCGGCCAAGAGGAAGATCAGCAGCAGCGCATACTGCGTGCCGTCCTGCGCGCCGCAGAAGGCGCTCGCCACCACCCCCGGCGAGAGGAGCGTGAGCGAGGCGAAAAAGAGCCGCTTCCACCACCCCGGGCCGAAGAGCAACGGTGTCACTCGCCACGAGAGCGCCCCCAGCACCACCGCTGCCAGCAAAATCAGCGTGTCGCCCGATTCCGAGTTGCCCGTCAGCGCCGCCGTGGCCGCACTCCACGTCCACCCCGCCCGAGGCAGATAGGCCACGTGATAGGCGTTGAAGGTGGCCGCGTCCGCCCCCGTAGCCGCGAGCATCGCCTCGCGCGTCGCGTCAAAGACCGGGTTCCAGCCACCCAAGAGCAGCCGCGCCGCCGGCAGATGGTAGGCCTGCGCATCCCACCACGAGAAGAAGAGAAAGAGCGAATCCACCGCGAAGATGGCCGCCACCGCCACCACGAACCACCCCGCGCGCTTCAACCCCTCGCGCCAGGAGCCCCCGCCGGCGATCGCCAACGCGCCGGCCAGCACAAAGCCCACCACCGCCCATCGCCCCGAGGCCGGCAGCCCCAACAGATAGCCCACCGAAGCGAGCAGCACCGTCAGCGTCGGGAAGGCCAGCAATACCGCCGGCAACGGAAAGAGCCTCCGAGACCGGAAGCCCGAAAGAAAGCCCGAAAGCCGGCCGCCAAGCCCCTCGGTGGGAAACTCGGCCGCCGGCTCGGACGGAGTCTTGAGCGCGAGGCTCAACCTCACTTCGCCAATTCCGGGAAAAGCGTGCAGGTGACGCCAGCCTTGGCGCGCTGCTCCTCGAAGAACTTCATCGCCGCTTCACGCTTGCGCATCTCGGTGAGCTGCTCGGTCAGGTCCTCGGCCGTCGGCACGCGCGGAGCCTGCTTGAGGAGCGGGAGCACCGTCACCGTCGCGGGGGTGTCCTCCACCTTGATGAGGATGTGGGAGGCCTTGACCTTGCCGGCCGCGTCGTCGCGCTCGGTCACCTTGACGATGTGGTAGCCGAAAGCGGTCTTGATGATGGGGCCAACCTCGCCCACCGGCTGCTCGAAGGCGGCCTTCTCGAACTCGGGCACCATCGCGCCCTTGCCGAACTCGCCCAGGTCGCCGCCGGCACGCGCGCCGCTCGGGCAGTCGGAGAAGGTCTTGGCCTGATCCTCGAAGGTGGCCTCGCCCTTGACGATGCGCTCGCGAATTTCATTGAGCTTGGCCTGCGCGCCCTCCGCGTCGCCCTGCTTGGCGGCCTCGCGCTTGACGACCTTGAAGATGACCTTCGCCCCGGGCACGTCCATCACCGGCGTCATCCCGCCATCGGGCACGCTCTTGAGCTGAGCCTGCGCCTCGGGCGTGAGCCCCAGCTGGGCCAGGCGATCCTCGGGCAAGGGCATCTCTTCCTTAATCATCGAGTTGGCCTTGACCAGATCCTCGAAGGAGGCGGTCCCCTCCACGAGCTGCTTGGCGTAGCCGGCCATCTCCTCATCGAGGAGCTTGGCGGCGACCTGCTGCTTCTCGATCTCGGCCTGCACTTCGGCCGGGTCCACAGTCACCTGCGGGAAGACCTTCTCCTCGAGCAGCTTGAGCTCCAGCCACTGCTTCTCGAGCATCGACTTGGCCTCCTCTTCGCCCAGCGGGAAGCTCTTAAGAATCTCCGCGAAGCTCTGCCCCTGGCGCTTCTCCAGGTCGGCAATCTGCTTGGCGCGGAACGCATCGTCCACCGCCACGCCCAGTTCCTTGGCCGCTGCGGCAATCACATTGTCCACGATAAACATCTGCACCTGCTGGCGGCGGAACTCCTGCTTCGCCTGCGGCAACTGCGCGGTGGGAATCGCCCCGCCGGTCATCTTCGCATAGAGCCCGACCATCTCATCGACCTTGGCCGTCAGCTCGCCCCAGGTCAGCTTCGCCTCGCCCACGCTGGCGATTACATCGCTATCCATCGGCGGCGGCGGCAGGGCCACCACATCGCTCTCCACCGAGGCTTTCGGCTTGGCTTCGGCCACAGCCTGCGCCGCCTGGCCGGCCTCCGGCACCTGCTCCTCGGGCTTGCTGCACCCGGTCAACGCCACGGTCGCGGCCAGCGCCATCATCACAAACAAGGGCATCTTCAACATATCAACATCGCTCCATTACAGCGGGGTTAACAAAAAGTGCGGCATATCGTATCACATTCCCGCCGCGTGCGCTTCCTTGCGCCCCGCATCAGGGGCCCAGCCAACGGACAGGATGCGGCGCGCGCAGGAAGAGGACGCGGCCGTAGGCGCCGGTGTGGGAGCGAAGGGTGGTGGCGGTGGTGACAGCCTCGGGCCAGGGGTGCGGAAAGTCGGTAACGGCCGAGGGAAGGGTGATGGCCCCGAAGAGGCGCGGGGGCAGGAGCGCGGGGCGGGAGGGGTCATCGCGGCGGTAGAGAATGCCGTCCTGAGAGAAGAAGGCGGGATTACCCGGCGCGCAGATAACATATTCCAGGCGGGGGAAGCGGTCGCCAAAGCCCGAGGGCAGGGCGCGGGTGGTCTCGGGCAGGGCCAGGTGGTTGATGTGCTCGAGGGGGAAGGGTGGAAGGGGGAGCTCGGCCGGGGCGGAGGCATCGTAGGCGAGCATCCCGGCGGCCTCGGCGCGCACCTCGGCGCGCGCCACATCGCCATCGGCAAAGGCTTCGGGCGTGGGATGGACGGTGACCCAGGAGACCGGGCGGTCGGTGCCCGAGAGGCGCAGACTTTGGATGAGGACAAGCACACCGGCGGCCAGGAGCGCAGCGGCCGGGAGGCCGAGGCTGACGAAGACGAGCAGGCGGTTGAAGCGGCGGCGGCGCTGGGTTTTCAGGCGCTCGGTAAGCTCGGGCATCATCCGCAGATAGGCGTGAATGCGGCGCATCGAAGGCCAACGGTCGGCCGGGTTGCGCGCCAGACACGCCTGGCACAGGCGGTCCCACGCGGGGCTAAACCCGAGCTCGGAGGGGCGCTTCCAGACGCCCTCGGGAAAGGAGCCGGTGAGCAGGCGATAGAGCATCACGCCATAGGCGTAGATATCGGTGGCCGGGGTGAGGGCCCCCGAGCCGCTGCGCTGTTCGGGGGCCATATAGTGGGGCGTACCCAGGATGGCGCTGCCGCTCGCCGTCTCGCTGCCGGCCACGCGATAGGCGCGGGCGATGCCAAAGTCGCCAACCACGGCGTGGCCATCGTTGCGCAGGAGGACGTTGGCGGGCTTGAGGTCGCAATGGACCACGCCGGCCTGGTGGGCGTGGTTGAGGGCGGCGGCAATGTCGGCCGCGAGAATGCGCAGAATGTCCTCGGGGATGGGGCCGCGGAGGGTCAGGAGATCCTCCAAGCTCATCGGCTCGCGCGTCTCGTCCTCAGATTCGGTGGCGGGGGCGGCGAACCAAGGCCCGTCGCCGAGGATCTGCGCACGGCGCTGGGCGGTGAGCCCCACGTAGTCCATAATAAAGTAGAGATGGCCGGTGGTCGGCTCGAGGCCCATCGTGTGGAGGGTGACGATGTTGCCGTGGCGGAGGCGGACGGTGGTGCGGGCCTCCTCGAAGAAGCGCTGGACACTCTCGGTGCGGTGGCCGGCACCGGTGTCGTCGCGCAAGACCTTCATCGCAAAGACTTCGCGCAGCAGGGGGTTGACCACGCGATAGAGGTCGCCCATGCCGCCGGAGGCGAAGCGCTCGAGGACGCGGTAGTCGCCGATGGCGGTGCGCGGGGGAATGGCGGGGAGGGTGGAGGTGGTGGCCATAAGATTACTGGGAACACTTCGTGCCGTTGAAGGCACCGGGATAGACCGTAAAGTCCTTGCGTTCTGGCAGGATGAATTCCTTGAGGTTAGGCCACGTGGCAAAGGCATCGGGCAGGATGCCGACAACCTCCAACCCCTGGACACGCTCAGGGACTCGGAAACGCTCCGCTTCCCTATCGGCGGACTTTGCTTGAAACAGGAGGCAACCGCGCGCCGTCTTTAGGTAGAACGCATGGCTATCCTTGACGAAGGCTGTCACCTTGGCTGGCGGGATATGCTCAAGATGCTCAGCCTGGAAGGCATAGAACTCCGGCATCTTGCCCGCGAAGGTGTTGCACGAGAAGATCGGCCGCTCGTTGCCAGGGAAGGCGATAGCGCGCGGAGAGCCCTTGGGGAAGGCGCCTGGCTCGAAGTAGACCTCACGGTGGAGGCGCAGCTGCATCGTCGCGTCGATGGAACGCATCGCACCGGCGGCCACCCGGTCAATCGGCCCAAAGGCGTGGTAGTCCGCGGGGATTTCCACCGTTCGGTTACGGCGGCGGACGATTGGCAGGATGGAGATCAAGGTGCATCCGCCCTCGGCGTCTTGCCGGACGGTGTAAATGCCATTGGCATTCGTGAAGGACTCCTCTTTCGGCAGCACGGGCTTGGGCGGGTACCAGGCCTGGGCCGCCTCGGCAGTGATGGCAACCGGCTGCGCATTCTCCTTGCACAGGAAGTAGCGCGGGGCGCCTGTACGCGGCTCCAAGATGAGCAGCACGCCCTCCTTCGGCGTACTCTCGAAGGGGTTTAGTCTGAAGCGCGGCGGCTTCTCTGCCCCGCGAACAATCACGCGCTTGAGGCTGTCGCAGTGGGAGAAGAAGTAGGCAGGGAAGCACTCCGGCACGCCCTGGAAGACCACCTCCTCGAGCGCTCCGCACCACTGGAGCCCCCACGCGCCGCGGCCACTGCTCGGGAAAAGGAGCTCCGGCGGGAACTCGATGCGCTTGAGGTGGCGCATCCGAATAAAGGCAGCGTTGTCAATGCTCCGAAGCGTCTTAGGCAACGTAATCAAAGTGGCTTGCGACTCATCAAAGGCGGCACTGCCAATGGCGCTCACCCGCATACCACCTATCTCCTCAGGCACCTGAATCTCTCTTGCCGAACGGTCGTTGTAGTAGACAATCATCACCCCTCGCGCCTTCGGCTCCAACGCCTCAGTCGCCCATATCGGCCGTGATAGGGGCCCATCCACCCACACCTTCGCCTCATTATCCCAGTGGCTAATCCAGCTATCGCGGTGCACCTCCACCTGCGTCTCGGGCGTCTCCAGGAAGTCCGGCGCGAAGGAGACCTCCGCGCCCTGGGGGAAGAAGAGGCGCAGATAGGCCCGGCGCGCAATCGATTCCCGGCGCAAGCCCAGCGATCGCGGCGCGAAGGTGACGCGCTGTTGGCCGAAGGTCAAATCGAGCGTATTGCTGCCCCTGAAGTTATCCGGCAACTGGGAGAGCGCCTCGGAGGGCACCTCGGTGACGCCCTTTAGGTCAATCTTCGCGATGTCCCACGCCTTCCAGAAGGTACCGATGGGGAGCCGCTTGACTGTGCTCGGCAGCGAGGCCTCGTGATACTGGAAGTTGCAGCGTGCAAAGGCATCGCGCTCCACACTGACAACCCCCTCGGGCAGCACCACCGGGCTGCCGAGTGTCGCCGAGTCAAAGGCCTGATAGCCAATCGTCTTGAGGGTGGCGGGGAAGCCAATCCGCCCAATCTTGGCCTTATAAAAGGCCCGCACGCCAATGGTCTCCATCCCCTCGGGCAACGCCAACTGCCCGACGGTGCAATTCGAAAAGGCCGCTATTCCAATCTCCCGGAGCCCCTTCGGCAGGACAATCCGCTCAAAGTTCACCTGCGTATCCTGCAAGGCCTCCTTGCCAATAGCCA
This sequence comes from uncultured Lentisphaeraceae bacterium, assembly GCA_946056345.1. GTDB lineage: Bacteria > Verrucomicrobiota > Kiritimatiellia > RFP12 > DVOR01 > Spyradenecus. The sequence goes on from CAMGJH010000008.1 coordinate 9,776, forward strand.
CCACCGGCAGCCCCTGCACCTGCTCGGGCAAGGTCCACACCGCCGGCGGTTCTGCGGTAGTCCCCACGAGCTCCACACTCGCGCGATCCTTGCGCACCTGCCAGATCGCGCCCGCTTCTTCCAAGAGTGCCCCCGCGACCGGGCGCGTATCCGCCGCCCCCGCCAACGTTCCCTCCGCGATTGCTTCCGCCAGGGACTTCGCTACCGCCGGAGGCGGCTGCATCACAGGCTGAGGCACCGGCCGATTCGTGGGCAACGGCTTGACTGCGGGCTCGGGCTTAGTCGCCGCCAGGCGCGTCACCCCGGGCGGCAGGCGTAGCTCGGTGACATGCCGGCACCCTTCCAACACCTCGGCCGACACCTCCGAGAGGCACTTGCCGCCAATCACCGCCGGCACCGTTACCACCCCGCACGCATCGGGATGAACCCGCATCAGCGTCCACCCCTCCCGCCCCGGTGCCAGGAAGAAGCGCTCATCGTCCGGCACCTCGGGGAAGGCCAGGGGCGGCGCCTTGACGCGCTGGCGCTCGCGCCCCCACCAAAAGAGCCCCAACGCCACCGCCGCAAGCGTCATCACCACTGAAAGCACCCACCTGCCGCGCCGAGGCTCAGGGGCCGCCGGCGTCGGCGCCGGCGTCGGCGCCGGCGTCGCCAGCGGCACGGCCAACGGTGAGGCGCGC
>CAMGJH010000009.1 GCA_946056345.1 uncultured Lentisphaeraceae bacterium
GGCTGTTGTTGCACGGTTGTTTCCGCGAAGTTGTCCGTCGCGGCACGCGCGCTAGCAGCTAACCGCTAACAGCCATCCGCTCGCTCGCCGGTATGGCGGGGGCGCGGCGGGTGTGGTATGATGTGCGTATGAATGAGTTACTTGCCTACGTTTATGAGATGAAGGCGGAGGATCGGACCTTTGACTTTGGGTCGGTCTTTCCGGTTGGTGCGCCGTTGGAGCTGGAGATTGGTTGCGGGAATGGTCGCTTTTTGGCGGCGAATGCAGCCAAGCATCCGGAGCGGTGTTATTTGGGGGTGGAGCGGATGATGGAGCGGCTGCGGCGATGCTCCAAGAAGGCGCAGCAGGGGGCGTTGAACAACCTGGCCTTTGTGCGTGTGGAGGCGGGGCGGTTCGTGCGGGAGGTGGTGCCGGATGGGTCGATTTCGGCCTTCTATCTCTTCTTCCCGGACCCGTGGCCGAAGCGGCGGCACCACAAGAATCGCTTCTTCCAGCCGGAGATGTGTTCGGTGCTGGCGCGGATTTTGGTCCCCGGCGGCAAGGTCTATATTTCGACGGACCACGCGGACTACTTTGGCGAGATGGAGCGTTATCTCTCGGCGGATGTGCGTTTTGAGGCGATTGAGCCGTTGGTGCGCGCGGAGGACGAGCAGACGGACTTCGAGCGGCTCTTCCTCTCCAAGGGTGAGCCGATCTACAGCTGTGCGTTTCAACTGCGGGCGGAGTCGACAACGCGCGTTCCGCGACAGGCAGACTCGGCGCCTTGAGGTTGATTGGAACTCGGGTGTGTTCACTAGGTGATGGAGGAGAAGGATGTCTGAAGGCCCTGGGTCAGTTCGGTGCGGTGTGAGAGAACCTGTCGACCCGTCTGCGCCCGCTACTGTCTTTTGGAGCGACCGGCTGGAGGTGTTGGCCGAGGGGCTCTTCCAGTGTTGGGAGGCGTGCACGGCGAGAGATCCCTTCGCGCAGTTCTGCGTGGTGGTGGGGGACTTGGCCACGCGCAACTGGCTGCAGCACACCTTTCTGATGCATCGGCGAGCGGCGAAGCGGCAGATTTGGGCCAACGTGGTCTTTGTGCCGATTGCCGAGTTCGTCAACGATTGGCTGGCGGCGCAGGTCCATCAGCAAATCGGTGCGCGCCAGGCGGCCGAACATCCCTACGCCAAGGGGGTCTTGGCTTGGCGTATCGAGGCGATCTTGCGCGACCACGGGGGTGAGGCGCCCTTTGAGCCCTTGCAACGCTACCTGTCGGGCGATGCGCCCGAGCACGTGGCGCGTAAGCGCTATGCGCTGGCAGTGCAGTTGGCCGAGCTCTTTGATGGCTATCTGGCCGCGCGTTACGCGATGTTGCGGCGGTGGGAGCAGGGGCAGCGAGCGCCGAGCGAGGAGCCGTGGCAGGTGGCGCTCTATCAACTCCTGGCGCGGGAGGCACCGGGCACCTACGCGAAGGATTACGAGGCGGCCTTGGGAGCGGAGGCGGATCCCGAGCGGGCCTTTGCTGCGGGCTTTCCGCGTTATGCGGGCGTGGCGGTCTTTGATGTGTCGGTGGCGCCTTGGCCGTATCTGAAGATGGTTGCGCAGATCTCGCGCGTGCTGCCGACCACGTGGTGGAACTTTAACCCCTCTCAGGCGTACTGGCTGGAGGACCCGACCAAACGCCAGGCAACGCGTGACTTTGCCCGGCAGTTGACGCAGGCGCTGATGGATGGCGGGGAGTTGCCCGAAGCGGAGGCAAGCTTCCCGATGCCGGAGTCGCGGTTGCTGGGGGCGTTGGGCGCTGGGGGGCGGGCTGTCTTGGCTGCCGAACTGGAGATGACGGGCTTTGCTCCGCAGTGGTTGGGCGACGCGGAGGAGCCCTTTGCGAGCCTTGCGGCGAGCGCGCCGGAGATTCACGCTTGCCCCGGGCCCCGACGTGAATTGGAGGCGGCCAAGGAGGCGATGCATCGCTTCTTCGCTAACCATCCGCAGGCGCAACCGTGCGACGCGTTGCTGCTGTGTGCCGATTGGCAGACTTACGCGCCGTTGGTTGAGGCGGTCTTTATGGGCGGTGCGGAGGGGCAGATACCGATTCAGCTGGCGCAGGGGACGCGCAGCGAGAGCGCAATGGTCCAGGCGTGGGAGCAGCTGCTCGCCTTCCGGGACAATCGCTTTGAGGTGAGCGCTGTCTTCGCACTTTTGGGGTGCCCGGAGGTGCGGCTGCGCTCTGGGTTGGCTTTCGACGAGGTGGGCACGCTGCGCGAGATGGTGCAGCAGAATAACCTGCACTGGGGCTTCGACGCGGCCGATGTGGCCCGGACGCTGCATCAAGCGCCCGAGGACGCGCCCGATGAGGCGCAGATGCCCTTCACCTGGCGGCGGGGGTTGGACCGCTTTGTGGTCGATGCCCTCTACGGTCCGCGCGAGGGGGTGGGGGAGATGGTGGAGCTCGCCGGGTTGGGGGCCATTCTGCCAGTTGGGGAGGTGGAGGGAGCGCGCGCCCAGAGCGTTGGGAAGTTGGCGGGATTTGTTGAGGCGCTTGCGCGTCTGCGGCAGACCTTGCAGGGCGAGCGCACGGCCGAGGCGTGGCAGGAGGTGCTACTGAAGGCGTTGGAGAACTTCTATTTGGCCGACGAGGGCGAGGCGTTGGTGGAGGCCAATGCTATCCGCCGCGCCATCGTTTCGACCACGCGCGAGATGCTGGTGGCCCGGAGCGTGGCGAAGCGTCAGATCGAGTGTGTGCCTGGGGAAGTGGTCTGTCAGGCCGTTCTGCGTGCGATAAAAGGGGCCTTCCGAGGCACCTCGGCGCCGGGCAACGCGGTGCGGGTGGCGCCGCTTACGCCGGGGGCTGCCGTGCCGGCGAAGTTCGTCTGGATTTGCGGCCTGAATGATGGCACCTTCCCTCGGGCCGACTTCAAGCCGAACTTCGACTTGGTTTGGCGCAAGCCTTCGCTCTTTGAGGTGAGCGAGCGCGAGGTGGATGGCTATGCCTTCTTGAAGGCGGTGCTCGGCGCGCGAGAGAAGTTGGGGCTGAGTTATGTGGGGGTGGATGCGCAAAGCCAGAAGAAGATACCGGCTTCGATTTTTCTGCTGGATGTCGAGGATTGGTTGAAGGCGTCCGGGGTGCCTTACACCTGCTTCACCCACCCGCTGCACGCGCACTCTCCGCGTTACTTTCTTCCGTCCGCGGCAGCGAACGAGGCCCCCTTGCCAGTGGCCTTCTCGGCGGTCAACCGCGAGATTGCCGAGCGGCTCTGTGCCGAGGCTGCCCCCGAGTCCGCGCCAGAGGTGGTACCCTTCGCCTTCGCGCCCAGGCAGGAGCGGAAAATCGCCTTGGAGGACTTGGCCGCCTTCTACGCCCATCCGTGCCAGGCAATTGCGCGTAAGCGCTTGAACCTCTCGCCGCCGCGCGTGGATCAGGCCGCGTTGAGCGACGAGGATGCGATGGCGGTCTCGCCCTCGAAGTCAATCGTTAGCCAGAACCTCTTGCAGCACAAGGCTTTGATGGGCGAAAAGTTGCTCGTGCCACGTCTGCGCGAGGAGGGCTGTTCCCTCAGCAAGCAGGAGATACAAGAGACGCTTGAGCAGCTTTCTGCCGAGTATGGGGTGATGCCCTTGCGCTACTCCGACAAGGCCTGCAAGCCCTTCTCAACGGACCTCTCGCTGCCGGAGGCGGCGCGCAGATGGTATGCCGAAGGGAAAGCGTGCGACGTGACGCAGGAGGTGATGGCGGCCGGGCAGCCGGTGACGGTGACCGGGCAGGTGAAGTTGGTGGCGCTTGAGACCACTGGGGTGGGGGAGCTGGCGCATCTCTTCCGCTTTGGTCAGCGTTGGAAGGTGGACGAAGCGGAAGAACGCGCGGCCTGGGTCTTTCATGTGGCCGGACACGCGGCCGGACAGCGTTTCGCAACGGTGATGATGGGGCTCAACCGTAGCCCGGCGCAGGTCTTTCCCCCGATGGAACAGGCCGCGGCCCAAGCCGTGCTTGCGGCGCTGGTGGCCCAGGCCTTCAAGCCCTGCCCCTTCACCTTGAGCCTGGCGATGGACTACGCCAAGGATAAACCGAGCGCAGACCTCCTCGCAGCGCTGCAAATGCCACCGCCGTGGAAGACCGTGGAGAAGAAGCTCTAGAAAGCGAGCGCGTATGGCAAGACCCTTTGATGAGGTCATCTTTGACCCGGCCTTCGACCTAGACGGGGCGCACCTCGTGGCCGCCTCCGCTGGCACCGGGAAGACCTACAACATCCAGAATATCTACCTGCGCCTGGTGGCCGAACTGGGGCTGCTGGTGGGGCAAATCCAGGTGATGACCTTTACCGAGGCCGCCACCCAGGAGTTGCGCGACCGCCTGCGCCGGGCCCTCGTCGACTTTGTAACCTTCCTCGCCGGCCAAGGCGAAACGCTCGAGGCAGGCGAGCAGGCGCGCTACGCGAGGCTGAGCGAATGCGTGTGCGAGGGGAAGGACGTGGCGCCAGAGGTGGCTCTCAAACGCTTGGAGCTGGCGGTGATGACCTTCGACCAGGCCGCCATCTCCACCATCCACGGCTTCTGCCGCCGAATCCTCACACGCTTTGCCTTCGAGACGCGCAGCGCCTTCGGAGCCGAGTTGGAGGACAACAAGTTAGCTGCGCTCACCCAGGCGGTGCGCGATTGGTGGCGTGTGCAGCCCGAGCCGCCGTCCTTTACCCTCAAAGCGTTGCAGGAGACCACGCTGGCGCTCGCGGGTAAGCACGATTGGCAACTGCGCGAGGGGGAGGCGGAGCCGCTGTTGCGCCAGGCGGCCGGGATCGTCCAGGCCTACGAGGCGGCCCGCCCAACGCGCGAGACGCAGACCTTCGATGACCTCTTGCGGAGCGTGCGCGAGGCGCTCTGCGACCCCTCGCTGGGGCCGACCCTGGCGGCCAAACTGCGCGCGGAGTTCAAGGCCGCGCTCATCGACGAGTTCCAGGACACCGACCCGGTCCAATACGACATCTTCCGCCGCGTCTTCCTCGACCCCACTGCCAGCCCCAGGCCCACGCTCTTCTTCGTGGGCGACCCCAAGCAGGCCATCTACGCCTTCCGCGGCGGCGACATCTACACCTATCGCCAGGCCGTTCTCCACCCGGAGGTGGCCCCGGAGACCTATTGCCTCAACCGCAACTTCCGCTCCTCGCCGCGTCTGCTCAAGGCCGTCAACCAGTTCTTTCGCGACCAGACCGGGCAGTTCACTTTCCGTGACGAGACAATTGCCTATCCAAGCGACCTCCAGGCCGGCAAAGACCTCCCCGGCTTGATGGTGCCGGACGCGGTCACCGGCGAACGCCGGGAGGACCCTACGCCCTTCCGGATTTGCTGGACCGAGAAGGCAGGCGAAGCGCCCAAGCAAGCCGCCGTCGCGCAAGTGCTTGCCTTCCTGCGCGAACAGCAGGGGGCCGTCAGCCCGGGCGACATTGCTATCCTGGTCTCCTCGCACGACACCGCCCGGGAGCTCTGCGATCGGTTGCGCGCGGCTGGGGTGCTTGCGGTGCTCCAACACGCGGGCAACGTCTTCGACACGGCCATCGCCGGTGAGCTGCTGATGGTCCTCAAGGCCCTGGCTGGCTTTGACGGACAGCGGCAAATCAACCTGGCGTTGGCCACCACCTTCTTCGACTTCCGTCCGGAGCAGCTGGTGGCCGGCGCAGAGGATCCTGAGGTGGCTCAGACCATAGACCAACTGCGCAGCCTGACCCAACACTGGCTCACGCGCGGTTTCGCTTCCGCCTATGCCGCCTTGGAGGCCTTGCCCCACTGCAACCTCCGCCAACGCCTGGCCGCGCTCCCGAATGGCGAACGGAACTTGACCGACCTGCTGCAGCTCATCGACCTCATCGGCGGGGCCATCGCCGAGATGGGCGAGAGCCCTGAGCGCGTAATCGATTGGCTCCAGACGCGCATCTGCCGCGCCCACGGAGAGGCTGAAAAGGATAACGAGGCCTATGCCCGCCTCCTAGAAAGCGAGCGCGACGCCGTCAAGATTATGACGATACACGTCTCCAAAGGCCTGGAGTTCAAGGTCGTCTTCGTGGTCCTCTCCAATCCCTCCAACACCGTGCGCAAGCCTTACTTCCACCACACTCAGCTCGAGGCGGAGGCGCCGTGCCTCATCGCCGCCTTGGATGATGAGGCCAAAGAGGCCTCCAAAGCCGAGGCGGAGGATGAGCGTATTCGCCTGATGTATGTGGCCTTCACACGGGCCATCAAGCGAACGGTCGTCATTGCAGCCAAGTCGAACAAACTCTTGGCCAAACTGGTCGAGAATGCCAACGTCAATGCTGCGGCGGATGGCGACTGCGCCTTTCGGGTGGAAAGTGCGTCGTCCTCTGCGGAGCAGACGGAAGTCTGGACGCCGCCGCCGAGGCCGCAGGTCGAGCTCTTGCCGGCCCGCACTCCGCGCACTTTCTCGATGCTCCCCAGCCACGGCAGCTACTCTTCGCTTGCACCCGGTGCCTCCGCCGCTTCCTTAGAGGAGCGCGATGTCGATAGCGCCCCCGACCTGCCCCGGGGCGATGCGTCTGCGCACCCCATCTTTGCCCTCACGGGGGGCGCGAAGACTGGCACCTGCTGGCACGCCATCCTCGAGCGTCTTCCCTTCGATGCCTCGGATGCCACCTTGGCCGCGGCCGTGACCTCCGCCCTGCGCCTCTGTGGACTGGAGGCCGAGGAGCCCGACCGTCGCGCCCGGGAGAGTCAGTTGCTCGTGGAGATGTTCCGCCGCACGCTCGACACTCCCCTCGTCGCGCCCGATGGCGAAACCTTCTCGCTGCGGCAGGTCTCGATGGCCGAGCGTCTGAGCGAGTGGGCCTTCGACTTCTCCTCGCGCGCCTCCGCCGCAACCACCCGCGCCGTCGCCGCCGCCGCGCAGGAGGCCTGGGCAGACCAAGCGGACAAGGCCCTCTTCCTACAGGTGATGCGCGGCTGGGCCCGCCCCATCCCCAAGGGCTACCTCAAGGGTTTTGTCGACCTCATCTTCCGCCACAACGGCTACTACTACGTGGTCGACTGGAAGTCCAACAGCCTCGGCAAGCGGCGGGAGGACTTCGATACCCCAGGCATCACCGAGGAGATGGCCTCCGCCGGCTACTGCTTCCAATACCTGCTCTACGCCGCCGTCCTTCACCGCTTCCTCAAAGAGACCCTCGGCCCGGACTACACCTGGGAGCGCAACTTCGGCGGCATTCGCTATTTCTTCCTGCGCGGCCTATCCGCCGGCGGCCATGCGCCGGTCTTCGCCGACCGCCCGAGCGAGGCCTTGCTCGATCGAGTAGGGGCCTGCCTGGGCCTGGAGGACACGCTATGATCGCTGCTGTTCGCAACCTGGTTCTCCGCATAACCGGCAAAGACGAAATCATCGCCAACCGTTGCGCCGAGCTCTTGCGCGAGTTGGCCGACGGCCACATCTGCGCGCCGATTGCCCCGGCTGACTGCGACCGGATGGCCGCCGTTCGCGGCCTCCTGGCCAATCTCGGCGAGGACGATCCCGAGCCCGGCGCGGTCCGTACCCTCTTCGTGGCCCGGCGCGGTCTGCTCTACACGCGGCGCAATTGGCTCTACGAGCGCACCCTCCGCCACTACCTGCGCGCCTTGCCCCCCGCCCAGCCCCTCGAAGCCACCGCCGCTTTGCCGGACACGCCCTTCTATCAGTCGCTACGCCTGGAACAGCGCACCGCCGTCCTCACCCTCGCCGCCAACCGCTTTACCATCCTCACTGGCGGCCCCGGCACTGGCAAGACCCACACCCTCGCCCGAGCCGTCGCCTGGATTCGCGAGCACGAGCCGACCTTGCGTCTAGGTCTGGCCGCCCCCACGGGAAAGGCCGCCGCGCGAATGACCGAGGCGATGGCGGGGGCCTTGCAGGGTGGGGGAGCCACCAAGGCAACTACCCTCCACACCCTCTTGGGAAGCACCGCCAACGGGGTCACCTTCCGCCACAACCGCGAAAATCCCCTCCCCCTCGATTGGCTGATTGTCGACGAGGCCAGTATGATCGACCTGCCGCTGATGGCAAAACTCCTCGACGCGCTCCCCGACGGTTGCCGCCTGACCCTGGTGGGCGATGTCGACCAGCTCGCCTCCGTCGAACGCGGCCGCGTCTTGGGCGACCTCTGCCGTCTGCCGGGTATCAGCCTCTGTCGCCTCCGCCAAAGCACCCGCTTTCCCGCCGACGGCGAGATTGCCCGCCTGGCTCAAGCCGTCAACACCGGAGACCCCGAGGCCGCCCTCGATCTCCTCGCCACCCCCACCGAGATCCTGCACTACCACGACCTGGCCGGTCTTTCGCCCTTCCAGCCGGCCCAGTGGCCCGACTTCTTTGCGCGTCTACGCCAAGGCTTTGCCGCCTTCGCCGCCGCCCGTACCCCCGAAGAGGCCCTGGCGCACCTCAACGATTGCCGCCTCCTCTGCGCCCTGCGCCACGGTCCATACGGCTACGAGCAACTCAACGAAACCGTCAAGGCCCTTCTCGGTCTCTCCGCCCCGCAGCCAGTGATGATTACCCAAAACGACCACGCCCTCGGCGTGGCCAATGGCGATGTGGGCGTGGTAATGCCCTTCGAGCCCGACCGCCTCTACCTACCGGGCACCGCCGGCCCGCGCGCCATCCGCCGGGCCTTCCTCCCCGCCACCGAGATGGCCTATGCCACCACCGTTCACAAGTCGCAAGGCTCCGAGTTCACCGATGTGCTCATCCTCCTGCCGCCCGATGCCGACTCGCCGCTCCTGACGCGCGAGATCCTCTACACCGCAATCACCCGCACCAAACGCTCCATCCACCTCTATGCCGGCGAAAGCGCCATCCGCCGTTGCTGCCTCAAGCGTATCGAGCGCCTCTCCGGCCTGGACGCCTAACGCGCGCGCTGAGCGCCGGAGCTGCGTGTGCTATGATAGTGGCCCTGTATGCGGTAATAGGCAGAGAAAGGTGAGCGTATGATACAACCACGGCAAATGTCGGATTCCTTTCGGGTCGGGGCCCTCTTGGCCTGTACAGGCGGATTTTTGGATGCCTTTACCTACCTTGTCCACGGTGGCGTCTTTGCCAATGCGCAGACCGGCAATGTTGTTCTGCTAGGCCTCCACCTGGCCCACGGCAATCTGCGGCAAGCCCTTCACTACTTCCTGCCAATTTTGGCCTTTGCCGGCGGCGTATTTCTGGCCCAAGAGATCCGCAGAGTAGGGGACGGCTGGCACCACTTCCATTGGCGACAAGGCGTTCTGCTCCTGGAAGTCGGGCTTCTCGCCCTTTGCCTCTGTGCCGACCGCGGTCAGGCTGATGCCTGGGTCAACATTACCGTCTCCTTCATCTGTTCTTTGCAAGTCCAGGCCTTTCGCAAAGTCCACGGCCACCCACTCGCCACCACGATGTGTACTGGCAACCTCCGCTCAACCGTTGAAGCGCTCATCGCCTGGCATCGAGACGGCGATCTCACCGCTCGTCAACGCGCAAGCCACACCCTTGGAATTGTCCTCTGCTTCCTCCTCGGAGCCGCCATCGGCGTCGCGTGTATAGATGCCCTGCCTCAACACGCCGCTCTCGCCCTCCTGCTTCCCATCTCCTTCCTGCTGATTGCCCTGGCATTGCAATGCCGCGCTGCGCAGTAGGAGCCCCCTAATTCCACCGCTCGATAGACTCTGATAGCCTGTTCACGCTTCCTGTCACCTGCTCAATCTCCCGAGCAAGTGAGAAAACTAAGCGTGTCGCATAATATCGGTTCTACCGAATGTAGGGGCTTTCAAGGCCGAGAAGAGGGACCGCAAGCGGCAGCCCCAAAACGCATCCGCCCCGGGTTCGAGGTCAACCCGGGCCTACCTCGAGGTCAACCCGGGGCGGATAAAAATGTAAAGCGGCCCGGGCTCAAAACAAACCCGGCCCGACCTCAAAGCGAACTAGGCCCGGGTCGAGGGTCAACCCGGGCCTAGTTCGAGGCGAACCCGGGGCGGGTCGCTACGCTCCCAGTGGACAGCGGTTAGCAGTTAGCCGTTAGCGCGCGTGCCGCGACGGAGGAACTGACACTCCATTGGCCGGGCTTTCCACCTCCAGCGACAGCTTTCTCGTCTCTCGTCTAATGTCTATCGAAAAAGCAGCCCGGGGTGGGGCGCCTCTTTCCCCAGCCCATCCCCCACCCCGCTCCGGGCAAGTGCGCGTGCGGGCCGGTCCGGGGCGCACCTCCCCTACCCCCTTCGGCGCAGAGGGCACGCTAGCGGCTAACCGCTAACGGCAGTCAGCTGCCGGCACGCAGTGAGGATTACTTGAGGAGACCCTCGATGTCGGCGAGGGTGAGGGAAGAGAGGATGGAGGCGGCGGAGGCGTTGACGGTGGCGTCGATGAGGGCCTGCTCTTTGCGTTGGACCTCCAGGACCTTTTC
>CAMGJH010000010.1 GCA_946056345.1 uncultured Lentisphaeraceae bacterium
GGCTTGTGTTCGGGGGGCTGTTGGCGGCCCTTGCGTTGCGCGCCGAGGAGCCAGCGCTGCGCGCCACGGGCTACCGCGCGCTGGCGCTCCCGCCGCCGCCCGCGCGGAGCGAAGCTGCGAAGGCCTTGGCGCGCACGGCCGCCACCCCCTTGCCGGCGAAGTTCAGTCTGCGCGATCAAGGGCTTCTGCCGCCGGTGCGCGACCAAGGCCAGCTCGGCACTTGTTGGGCCCACGCGGCGATTGCCTCCTATGAGTCGTGCCTGCGCAAGGGCTATAACGAGCTGACCGACTTCTCGGAGAACAATGTTGTTTTCGGCACTCGCTTTGATTGGGACCCCGTGAAAGGCGGCAACAACTTTATGGCCGCCTCCGCCCTCCTCAACCGACTGGGCCCCACCCCCGAGGCGCTCGACCCCTACCAATCCTCCGCCACCACGAATACCTGCAGCCGCGTCAGCTACACGCTGCCGCCGGCCCGCCTCGTGGGCGAGGTTATCCGTTTCGACGCCAAGGATAAGGACTTCGACACCCGGATCAAGCGGGCCGTGATGGACTACGGCGCTGTGGCCGTGGCCTACTACGAAACGCAGGCTGACACCGAATACAACGCCTCCACCTACGCCTATTACCGCAACGTCACTGCCGACAAGGCCAGCGTTAACCACGCGGTGGCGATTGTTGGCTGGGATGATAACTTCCCCAAGGAGAACTTCGTCACCAATCCCGGTCGAGATGGCGCTTGGATTATCCGCAACTCTTGGGGCGACCACCGTAACGGCGGCTACTTCTACCTTTCTTACGCCAGCAAAGACCTCTATGTCGATGACGCCTGGCAGTATCGCCCCCTCGTCCCCGAGGGCCAGAATATCCTCAACAACTACTTCCACGACGAGTTCCTCTATTACGGCTACGTCACCTACACCTACACCACCTCGTCCAGCTTCGCCTTCGCCAACTGCTTCACCGCCCGCGCCGACGAGGAGCTCGCCTATGTGGCCATCCTCGCGCCGGCGTATGACTATGCCGGTACCTTCGCCATCTACACTGGGCTGACCGGCGACACTCCCGACACCGGCACCCTCAAGCTCGAGCAGTCAGCCGCCTTCTCTGAGCTCGGCTATCACGTGGTCAAGCTCGATCGCCGCGTCCCCCTCGCCGCCGGCGAACGCTTTGCCATCGTCTTCACCCAGCAGGCCACCTCCGGGCACTTCGCCTATGAAGCTTATAACGAGGACTTCAACTCCAAGATGGAGGCCAACGCGGGGGAAAGCTACATCCGTTATTCCGGCGGCAGCTGGCAGACCTTGGAGTTCTCCTCCTCGAGCACGCCGGTGCTGCGCAACCTGTGTCTGCGCGGGTGGACCGTGCCTAGCACCGAGCCCGCCGTCCCCTATAGTCTCTACGACTGGCTCAAGGCCTGTGGCTACGTTCCCGCCGCGAATGATGACGCAGTGTCCACCGCCGTCGTCGACTACGCCTCCCTCGCCTCCGTCGAGGCCCTCTCTCAGGCCACCACGGGCCTCTCGCCCTTGGCGTGCTACCAGGCTGGTCTCCCCGCCGGCGAGGCCGAGTGCGGTCTGCGCGCCCATATCGCCTTCGACGAGGCCGGCAACCCCGTCCTCACCCCGGTGCCCAGCGCCCCCGGCCGCGTCTACACCCTCTTCGGCACCGACTCCCTCTCCGCCGGCGACTGGTCCACCGACACCGCGGGCAAGCACTTCTTCAAGTTTCGCGTTGGCTGGCCCACCACGGAGTAGGCCGCGGTAGGGGAGGCGGCCAGCGCATTCCACTTGCACTGCGCGTGGGGGTGTGCTATGCTACCAGCACGATAAACAGGAGGATGCCTCCGCCAGGAGACTGGCTTGGACCCTTTGGAGACGAACGCGTGACAACGAATGACGAGTATGCGCTGCAGATTTTGCAGGAGACCGGGCGGTTGACGACCGAGCAGGTCGCCTCGGCCCTATCGGCCAAGCGCAAGGATGGGCAGACGCCGTTGGATTGGTTGGTGGCCGAAGGGGCCGTCACGGAAGAGGATGTCCTGGGGACGCTGGCCGAGCAGTTCGGGCTGCCCTTCGCCTCGGTGGACGGGGACGATGTGGACCCCGAGACGGCCAAGCTGCTCGATGCCGAGACGGCGCGCAAGTACAACGCCGTGCCGCTGCAGGATGACGGCGACTCGGTGATGATTGCGATTTGCGACCCGGCGAACTACGACGCGCAGGATGCCATCCGCTATCGGCTCAACGGGCGCAATGCGGACTTCGTGGTGGTCACCTCCGGGGATGTTCATCGGCTGATGGAGAAGCTCTATCCGTTGACCTTCGACCCGAATGCGAAGGACACCGGCGAGGACCTGGTCGCTCAGCGCAAGGAGATGGAGGTTGAGGGCGGCGACGAGGAGGGGGATGCGCCGGTCATCCGCCTGGTGAGCCTGATTCTGATGGACGCCTGCAAGATGAAGGCCTCCGATATTCACCTCGAGCCGATGGAGAAGCGCTTCCGCGTGCGCTACCGCATCGATGGCGCGTTGCGGGAGATGGATGAGCCGCCCAAGCGCTTGCAGGGGGCCATTCTCTCTCGCGTGAAGCTGATGGCGAATATGGACCTCTCGGAGCGGCGTATCCCGCAGGACGGTCGCATTCAGATCAAGATGGGCGAGCGCGAGCTGGACCTGCGTGTGAGCACGGTGCCGACGAACTTCGGCGAGTCCATCGTGATGCGTATTTTGGATAAGCAGAACCTGGCGCTGGGTCTGCCGCAGCTGGGCTTCCTCTCCGACGACCAGGCGAAGTTCGAGCGCCTGATTGGCCTGCCCGATGGCGTCATCCTCGTCACCGGCCCGACCGGTTCTGGTAAGACGACGACCCTCTACGCCTGCTTGGGCCAGATTAACCGCCCGGATAAGAAGCTCATCACCGTGGAAGACCCGGTGGAATACCAGATGAGTGGTATTAACCAGGTGCAGGTGAACCGTGCCGTGGGGCTCGACTTCTCCGCCGCCCTGCGCTCTATCCTCCGCCAGGCACCCAACATCGTGATGATCGGTGAAATCCGTGACCACGAGACGGCCGAGATTGCGATGGAAGCGGCCTTGACCGGTCACTTGGTCTTTTCCACCCTGCACACCAACGACGCGCCCAGTGCCGTCACGCGTTTGACGGATATCGGCATCAAGCCCTTCTTGGTGGCTTCGGCCTTGCGCGCGGCTATGGCTCAGCGCCTCTGCCGCGCTATCTGCGAGAAGTGCAAGACCGAGCACATCCCCACCGACCGCGAGCGGAAGATGCTCGGCACGCTGGCCAAGAACGCCGAGGCAATGAAGATGTTTAAGGGCGCCGGTTGCTCGGTCTGCAATAAGACCGGCTACAAAGGCCGTAAGGGTCTCTTCGAGATCTTCACGGTCGATGACACAGTCCAGCGAATGATTTTCGATAAGGTGCCCACCACGCAGCTGCGTGCCCGCGTCCGCGAAATGGGTATGCGCACGTTGCGCGAAGACGGAATGCTTAAGGTCGCCGCCGGCATGACCACCCTCGAGGAGGTCCTCCGCGCCACGATGGGAGATGAAGACTGATGAAAACCGATATCCACGAACTGGCCACCACTGCCACCACCGAAATCACGATGGCCGACTTGATGCAGGCGGCGATCGACGAAGGCTCTTCCGACTTGCACATCCGCGTGGGCCGGCCCCCGATTCTGCGCTGCTCGGGTGCCCTCGAGCCACTGGACTGCCCCGATCTGACCCCCGGCGACACCGCCAAGCTCGTCCTTGAAATCGCCACCGAAGAGCAGATTGAAGAGGTCGAGCGCAACGGCGGCGCGGACTTTGGTCTGGCCTTCTCTGAGGCCGCCCGCTTCCGTGTCTCGGTCTTCAAGGAGCGTCACAACTACGCGCTCGTGCTTCGCCAGATCCCTTCGGCCATCTTGACGCTCGAGCAGCTGGGTCTGCCTGAAGCGGTCTATGAACTGCTCACCAAGCCTCGCGGCCTCATCCTCGTCACCGGCCCGACGGGCTCGGGTAAGTCGACCACCCTTGCCTCGATGATTAACATCATCAACAGCGAGTTCGACCGGCACATCATCACCATCGAAGACCCCATCGAGTTCTACCACTACTCCAAGAAGTCCCTAGTGACCCAGCGCGAGGTTGGCGCCGATGTGCCGAGCTTCGCCGAGGCCATCCGCCGCGCCCTGCGTCAGGACCCGGACGTGATCCTCGTGGGTGAAATGCGCGACTTGGAGACCATCGGCGCGGCCATCTCCGCCGCTGAAACCGGCCACCTCGTCTTCGGCACCCTGCACACCACCGGCGCGGCCGCGACCGTTGACCGTATCATCGACTCCTTCCCGACCAACCAGCAGGAGCAGGTCCGCACCCAGCTCTCGATGAGCCTGGTGGCCGTTATCTCCCAGGTGCTGCTCCCGCGCGCGGATAAGGGCGGCAAGGGCCGTTGCGCGGCCTTCGAGATTATGATGAGCACCCCCTCTATCCGCTCGCGCATCCGCGATAACAAGACCTTCCAGATCAACTCCGACATCCAGACCGGCGCCAAGTTCGGCATGGTCTCGCTCGACACCTCCCTCCTCAACCTCTACGTCGCCGGCAAGATCTCCTACGAAGACCTCGTCACCAAGGCGCAGGACCCCGAGACCACCGTCCAGAAACTGCGCGAAATGACCGGAGAATAAGATGGCTTCCTCCCTCGCCCTTCCCCCGCTTGTCGAACTCGTCCGCGACAACGGCTTTATCGACGACGCCCAGGCCGAAGAGCTCGTCCGCGCCCATCTGCAGGATGGCAAGCCCTACAAGGAGCTCATCCTAGCGCTCGACGTGCTCTCCGAAGAGGACCTCCTCTCCCTGATGGCCGGCAGCCAAGGGACCGACGTCATCGACCTCTCCACCGTCGCCTTCGACGACACGCTCAAGAATCTCATCCCGGTGGCCAGCATCCGCCTGCACACCATCGTCCCCGTTGAGGTTGAGCGCGACCACGCCACCTTCGCCACCGCCGACCTCATCGAGGCGGACGTCATCGACGAGCTCACCTTCCTTCTCTCGCGCGAGATTCGCTTCGTCTTCGCCCCCGAGGAGGCCATCAAGAAGGCCATCGACGACAACTTCTCCGCCGGCGAGGCCTCCGACGCGCTCATCGAGGACCTCTCGGACTTCGATGGCGTCGACGGCGCCACCGACGAGAAGGGCATTGAGAGCGCCGCCGCCTCGGCCCCGGTCATCCGCTTCGTTAATCTCGTCCTCTACCAGGCCATCACCGACCGCGCCTCCGATATTCACATCGAGCCCTTCGAGAAGGACTTTAAGATTCGCTACCGCGTCGACGGCGCGCTCTACGAGATGAATCCGCCGCCGCTCAGTATGGCTCTGCCCATCATCTCGCGCATCAAGGTGCTCTCGGGGCTGAACATCGCCGAGCGCCGCGTGCCGCAAGATGGCCGTATCGCCCTCACCGTCGCTGGGCGCCAAGTCGACCTCCGTGTCTCCTGCCTGCCTACGGTCCACGGCGAATCGGTGGTGCTCCGCGTTCTCGACCGCTCGGCCGTCTCCCTCGACCTGGAGAACATCGGCCTGCCCGAGGACATCTACGACGGCATTACGATGGACATCGAGAAGCCCAACGGCATCTTCATCGTCACCGGCCCGACCGGTTCCGGTAAGACCACCACCCTGTATTCCTGCCTGCGCGCGATTAACAAGCCCGACACCAAGATCCTCACCGCCGAAGAGCCGGTGGAATACGACATCGAGGGCCTGGTCCAGGTGCCCATCAACCCGCAGCAGGGCAACACCTTCGCCAAGGTGCTCCGCGCTTTCCTCCGTCAAGACCCCGATGTGATTATGGTCGGCGAAATCCGCGACCTGGAAACCGCCGAAATCGCCGTCCAGGCCGCCCTCACTGGTCACTTCGTCTTCTCCACCCTGCACACCAACGACGCCGCCGGCGCCGTCACCCGCTTGGTGGATATGAATGTGGCCCCCTCCCTCATCTCCTCCACCCTCCAGGCCGTCCTTGCCCAGCGCCTCGTCCGCACCTGCTGCGCTAACTGCAAGACCTTCTACGACCCTGATGACGAGGCCATTCACCGCCTCGGCTTGGTTCGTTCGGACATCGGCAACCGCCAGTTCGCCTACGGCAAGGGCTGCAAGATTTGCAACGCCACCGGCTACAAGGGCCGTAAGGGCGTCTTTGAGTTCCTGCGGATGAGCAACCCCATCCGCGAGATGATCAACGCCCGCGAGCCCACCCTCGTCATCCGCGAGAAGGCCCGCGAACTCGGTATGCGCACGATGCGCGAAGACGCCATCCGCAACGTCCTCGACGGCTACACCACCGTCGACGAAGTCCTCCGCTACACCTAATCCCATCGGCCAGCCTCCAGGCTGCCAGCAGGCCTCCCCGAATACGCGAGTTGCTTGCGTTTCGGGGAGTGATGTGCTATATAATTGCGGGAAAGCGAACGAGAAGGAGCCTCACGTATGATGAATGAGTATCTGAAGCGGTTTATGGACCAATTTCCCTTTGAGGGGCTGACGTATGACGATGTGACGTTGGTGACGCAGTATGCGGACTTCCTGCCGGACGACACGTCGCTCAAGACGCGCCTGACGAGCCGTCAGGAGATGAATATTCCCTTTATGTCGGCGGCGATGGACACCGTCACCGAGGCGCCGATGGCCATTGCGATGGCCCTGGCCGGCGGCATTGGCTGTATCCACAAGAACCTGACCGAGGCCGAGCAGGCGGCGCAGGTTGCGCGCGTCAAGCACTACCTCAATGGCCTCATCGCCCGGCCGGTCTGCTTCCATGCCACCGACGAGGTGGGCTTCCTCCTCTCCGAGAAGCGCCGCCGCGGCTTGAAGTTCGGCGGCTTCCCCATCCTCGACGACCAGGACCGCCTGGTGGGGATGGTCTCGGGCAAGGACCTGCGCTACTGCGACCTCTCGACTGCCAAGCTCGCCGACGTGATGACCAAGACGGCCGTGACCGCTGCCCCGGGCACCACCCTGGAGGAGGCCTACCGGATTATGCGCGAGCACAAGATCGGCAAGCTCCCGCTGGTCAACCCCGACGGCACCCTCGCCGGCCTCTACTCCTTCACCGACGTTCAGCAGCTCATCGAGAACCAGAATCCCCTCTACAACCGCGATGGCAAGCACCGCCTGCGCGTGGCCGCCTCCGTCTCCGGCGGCTCGGGCGACTATGCGCGTATGGAGCAGCTGGCCCAGGAAGAGGTGGACGTGGTGGTGGTCGATTCCGCCCACGGCCACACCAAGGGGATTATGGATATGGTCTCCTGGATTGCCAAGCACTATCCCGAGATTGACATTATCGCCGGCAACATTGCCACCTCCGAGGCCGCCATTGCCCTGCGCGATGCGGGCGCTCACGCGGTCAAGGTGGGTATCGGCCCGGGCTCGATCTGCACCACGCGCGTGGTCTGCGGCGTGGGCATTCCGCAGCTGACGGCCATCTACAACGCGCGCAAGGCCCTCGAAGGCTCCATCCCGGTGATTGGCGATGGCGGCATCAAGCTCTCGGGCGATGTGCCCAAGGCCCTGGTCGCCGGTGCCGACAGCGTGATGCTTGGCTCGGTCCTCGCCGGCACCGAAGAATCCCCCGGCGAGAAGATCCTCAACGGCGGGCGGCAGTATGTGGTCTATCGCGGCATGGGCTCGCTGGCCGCGCTCAAGAATGGCAAGGGCTCGCGCGCTCGCTACTTCCAGGATGGCGAGGCGGAGGAAGATCTCGTGCCCCAGGGCATCGAGGGGATGGTGCCCTATTCCGGCCCGGTCCACCGCATTATGACGCAGTTCTGCGGCGGCTTGAAGAGCTCGCTGGGCTACTGCGGCTGCCGCACCATTGCCGAGCTGCAGGAGCGCGGGAAGTTCTACCGCGTCACCGCCAATGGCGTGCGCGAGGCGCACCCGCACGATGTCACCATCACCAAGGAAGCCCCGAACTACCGCTCGTAAGCCGCGGCCGCGCGCCGTAAGCCCAGAAAGGTCCCCGCTATGCCCACTCCGGAAACGCCTGCCGCACCGACCGCTGAGCCGGCGAGCGCCGAACAGAAGATTACCCTCAAGCCGCCGGTCAAGCCCACCTTCCAGCCGCCGGCCAAGCCTCTGCTGGAGGTGCGCGACCTCAACACCTGGTTCCCCGTCAAAAAGGGCATCTTTGCCCGGACCGTCGACCACGTGAAGGCCGTCAATGGCGTGAGCTTCTCGATGGCTGCCGGCGAGACGCTGGGCGTGGTGGGCGAGTCGGGCTGCGGCAAGAGCACCCTCTCGCGCACCATCCTGCGCCTGGAGAAGGCCCACAGTGGGCAGGTCTTCTTTGAGGGGCAGGACGTTTTTGCGCTCAAGGGCGCCGCGTTGCAGCAGTATCGGCGCGACATGCAGGTGGTCTTCCAGGATCCCCACGCCACCCTCAACCCCCGCCACTCAATCCTCGACATTCTCACCGAGGGGATGCTCGTCCACGGCCTCATCAAGCCCGCCGAGGCTGAGGACGTCGCCGCCGAGCTCTTGCGTGATGTGGGGCTCCAGCCCGACGCGATGCACCGCTATCCGCACGCCTTCTCCGGCGGCCAGCGCCAGCGCATCTGCATCGCCCGCGCCCTGGCCCTCAAGCCCAAGATGATTATCTGCGACGAGGCGGTTTCCGCCCTTGACCTCTCCATCCGCGCCCAGGTCCTCAACCTGCTGATGGAGCTCAAGGCCAAGTACTCCCTCGCTTACCTCTTCATCACCCACGACATTGGCGTGGTCGAGCACATTGCCGACAACATCATCGTGATGTTCAAGGGCCAGATCGTCGAGCGCGGCCCGGCTACCCAGGTCCTCCTCACCCCCCAAGAGGCCTACACCCAGCGCCTCATCGCCGCCGTCCCGCGCGTGGGGTAAAAGTCGACAGTTGGCAGTGAACAGTCGACAGTGCGCGCTTCGCGCAACAGGTGATAAGCGTGACGGCTGGCGTCAGCGGTGAAACACCCGGCCAAGGACCTCGAACTATTCCGTCGCGGAACGCGTGCTAACCGCTATCCGCTAACCGCTAACTGCTAATACAATGCAACATCGCGTTATTCTCTCCGTCTCGTTAGGCACGCTGGCGGAGAACTTTTGTGCTGTCCGCGCGCTGGTTTCGCCCTGCGCGGTGATGCCCGTGCTCAAGGCCAATGCCTACGGTCTGGGCGTGGGGCCCATTGCGCGCTCGCTGGTGGCTGCCGGCGCCGAGCGCATCGCTGTGGCCGAACCCTTCGAGGCGCTCGAGCTGCTCGACTTGGGCGTGCCCATCCAAATCCTCAGCGGGGTCTTGCCCGACGAAATTGAGCCGATGGTCGCGCGCGGCGTCACCCTCCCCTTGGTCGACCTCGCCTCTGCGCGGGCCATCTCCGCCGCGGCCAAGCGCTTGGGCGTGACCGCGAAGGTCCACGTGAAGCTCGACACCGGGATGGGCCGCGCCGGCATCCTCTGGGAGCAAGCCCCCGAGGTCATCCGCCAGACCGCCGACCTCCCCAACCTCGCGCTCGAGGGCCTCTTCACCCACTTCCCGCTGGCCTACGAAAGCGCCTCGGCCTTCACGCGCGAGCAGCTTCGGCGCTACCGCTGGGTCCTCGCCCAAGCCGAAGCCATGGGCATCCACTTCACCTGGCGCCATGCGGCGAACTCCGATGCCATCAATAACGCCCCCGAGGCCTGCTCGGCACCCTTCAACCTCGTCCGCTGCGGCATCAACCTCCACGGCGCCTTCGACGCGGCCGGCTCCCTGCGCGTCCCCCTCAAGCCCGTGCTCACGATGACCACCCGCCTCGCGCAGGTCCGCACCCTGCCCCCCGGCACCCCCATCGGCTACGGCCACACCTTCCGCACCCGCCGCGAGATGCGCGTGGGCACCGTCTGCGCTGGCTACGCCGATGGCCTGCCCCTCGCCCTCTCCAACCGCGGCTCGGTCCTCATCCGCGGCACGGCCGCTCCCATCCTCGGCCGCCTCTCGATGGACTACCTCACCGTCGACCTCACCGATCTGCCCGAGGCCACCGTCGGCGACACCGTCACGCTCCTCGGCCGCGATGGCGACCTCGAAATCCCCGTCCAAGACTGGGCCAACCTCAAGGGCACCCACGCCTACGACATCATCTGCTCCATCGGCTCGCGCGTCCAGCGCCGCTTCGTGGAGTAGCCCGCCCCGCCGAAGCCAGCGGGGGCTGTTGACATAGCTCCTGTGGACTTCTCGCCCCCGCACCCCTCGGGAGCGTGGGACGCTCCACCCCGGCCAAGTCCGAGCGAAGCGAAGGAGCTATGTCAACAAGCGCCCT
>CAMGJH010000011.1 GCA_946056345.1 uncultured Lentisphaeraceae bacterium
GCTAACGGCTAACCGCTGGCTCGCGCAGCGAGCCGCCCCGGGGTCAAAAGCAAATCGGCCCAAGTCCATTGTGGACTCGGGCCGGGGGAAGTGGAATGGCTTACTGAATAGGTGGGGAGAAGGCCCACTCGAGATGGCGTTCGGCAATGACCCAGAGGACAAGGTCGGGGGCAGACTGCACACCCCTCATAACGGACAGGCGTAGACCTGTCGTTAGTTGCCGTTCGCCATTTCGCTGCGCTTAGAAGAGCCAGCCGAGGAGGCCGTTGCGGGCGGCGGGGAGGGCGGCCGGATTGGAGTAGTTCTCCAGGCGTGTGTCGGAGGGGATTTTGAGGAGCTTTTGGTTCTCGTCGAGGAGGATGGCGCGGTTCTTGATGAACTCGATGCCGGTCATTGTGCCGGGGAAGCCGGTGGCTTCGCACTCGATGGTGGAGACGAAGAAGTAGTCGGTGACCTTGAAGCGGTAAATGGTGCCGAAGAGGCAGTCGGCCTGGGCTTTGTCGACGGCGGCGTAGGTGGCGGCGGCTTTGGCTTTATTGACGGCGACGCGAGTGGGCGAGAGGGGGCCGAAGAAGTGGTCTTTGGTCTCGATGGCGGCGAACTTGGGCTCGCCGGTGGTGAAGAGCCAGAACCAGACTTTGGCTGCGCCTTCGGCCTTTACCTTTTGGTCGCTGACGGCGAATTGGGTGTTGTAGCCCGGACCGTCTTGCGGCGAGGGTTCGACGTTGGCGTGCGCGCCGGCTTCGGTGTAGTAGGAGACGCAGCCGGTTCCGAGGAGGGCGAGGGCGCCGCACAGGAAGAGACTATGAATGAACTTCATTGGTGATACTCCGGATCCTGCGCGTGTGGCCCCGGGAGAGCTGCGCAGGGGCGCTTAACCGGGGGCGGCCCCCGTGCCTACGGCGATGCAGGGCGCCTGGGGAACCACTGGCCACTAGTCTACCTTAAATACCGTCCCGCTGCAAGCGTTGTTTTTGCTGCGGGGCCGAGGCGGTTAGACGCGGATCATCGCGTCGCGGACGTAGTCCATAAAGTGTTCGCGCAGGGCGGGGAGGTCGAGGGCGGCGCGCTCGAGGGCCCAGAGGGCGAAGTCGAGTTTGGCGCGGAAGGTGTAGCGGGGGTGGAGGCGGGGATTGAAGGAGTCGAAGCTGGCCTTGTTCTGACGGTAGGTCCAGTACATTGCTTCCACGCGGCGCTCAAAGCCGTCGAAGAAGGCGGAGGCGCAGTCGTTGAGGGTGCAGGTTTCGGCGTGGGAGTGCCAGTAGTCGCCGAGGGCGAGGGCGTAGGCGCGCAGGTAGAAGCGGTGAGCTTCGTAGAGGTTGGCGGCGTCTTGGGCGAGGTTGGGCCAGCCCATCGTGCCGCGGATGGAGCAGCTCTGGACGCCTTCGGGCATCGGGCGGTGCATAAAGGGGTCGTAGACGAAGGCGAAGATCTCCTTACCGATGCCGAAGCGGCAGGTGGGCTTGGGCTCGGGGACGAACTTCTTGGCCACGAGGTTCTGCGCGGCCGAGGAGCCGTAGAGGCGGGCGAGGGCGAGGACGACCTCGGGGAGCTCGGAGCCGTGGGGGTTGTCGGGGTCGGCGCGGAAGAGTTCGGGGGGGATGGCCGGGAGGGGGTCGCCGGGGCAGCGGGTACGCAGGAAGTAGGGGGTCTCGCGGCGGGCCTGGCCGCTGGAGGCGACGGTGAGGAGCTGGAAGGCCGGGTAGTCGGCGCCGAGAGCGCGGAAGACGTTGACGCGGGTGAGGAGGTAGTTTGCGTAGCCGGCGCGGACGCTGCCCAGGCGCTTTTGGATGTAGGAGATGGGCACGGGGCTGCGGTCGGTCTTCATCACGATCTCGCGCGATTGGCCGGTGCCGGCGGCGAGGAGTTTGGAGGAGCGGACCTCGTAGACGTTGATGAACTCCATGTGCTCATCGAAGCTCAGGCGGCGCTTGAGGTGGTCGACCACCGTGAGGGTCTGCCAGTCGGCGCCGGGATGGACAATCTCGCGGCCGTCGCGGATGGTGACCCCGGGGAGGGCGACGCGGCGGGCGTCGAAGTCCATCCGCTCGTCCTGGCGCTGGTCGTCATCGCAAATGCGCGCGTAGAGGGCAAGGATGGTGGCTTCGGCCTCGAGGGAGGCGAAGGCGGGGTCCTGGAGGGCGTGGAGGTAGAGGCGGCCGAGGGCGTGGAGGGTGTCGCAGAGGTCATCGCCATTCGCTTCGCCAGCGGCGACGGCGGCGGCCAGGCGCTCCAGGGGCGGGAGGATGAGCTGCTCAACAGTCTCGCGCCCAATGCCGAAAAACGAGATGGCGAAGCTGCCCAGCGCGCCCTTCGCCCGCCGCATGGCCGAGACACGCTCTCCGCTCGGCGGCACCACCCACTCGCGCAGACAGGCCGCCACGGCCTCGGGCTCCGTGCGGGCCAACTGCGCCAGGCGCTCGAACTCGGCGTAGGTGAGCCAGTGGACGCCGCGCAGGCTGACGAAGTAGCGCGCCTCGGTCTCCATCGGCTGGCAGGCTTGCTCCACCAAGCGGCGCATCTCTTCCAGGGCGTAGACGCGCGGCTTGATGCGCCAAATCTGCCCCAAGGGCTCGGCGTAGGCCAGGGCTTCCGGGGTGCGCTCGCAGAAGGAAATCTCGTTGAGGCCGAGGCCCTGGGCCTGCAGCCAGCCGTCGGCCTGGATGAGGCAGTCGAAGTCGGTATCACGCTGAAGGAGGTCGATGCCCGTGGAGGTCACGCGCCCGAGGACCACGCGCTTGGCCAGGGTGGCGGAGCGGTCGGTGCGCGGCACGCGGCAGAGCTCCTTACCCAGCGCGCCGGAGAAGAGGGGGGTGAGGACCGTACCGAAGTTGCCCGAGCAGACGGCCAGCACCATTCCCCGCCGGCCCACGCGCAAGTCCGCGCGCCGGATGAGGGCCATCAGCCGCCGCGCCTCGCCCAGGTTGCGCTGGAGCACAAAGCGGTCATCACCCACGGCGTAGATCTCAAAGCGATGGCGCCCGAGCGTGCTTTCGGCGGTCACCTCGCCCAAGAGGCTCCCCGCCTGGCGAATGTGCCCGAGCAACTGTTCGTATCCGGGTGTCGACTTCATCTCGCGCTCCTTCTGACTGCTGCAACGGCAACAGTCTAGCACACTCGCCCTAGAAACAGCAACGCGCGGCCGAAACCGCGCGCTACTGTTTGTTTCTGAATGGTCGGAGCCTTACTTCACCGCGCACTCGTCGATGAGGGCGGTCAGCACCTTGTTGGCGCGGGCGTCAGCCAGGAAGTCCTCCAAGCGGCCGTTGTCGTGCAGGCGCTTGACGAGCTCTTCGGGCTTGATCTGCACCTGGGCGGCGAGGGCCTCGATGGCCTCCTTGGTGTCCTCCTGGGAGAGGGTGATCTTGCGCTCGTCGGCCAGCTGGGTGAGGACGTAGTGGCGGCGGGTGCTGTCGGTGGCGGTCTTGACAGCCTGCTTGTAGACGTCGGACTTCTTCAGGGCCTCGCTGTCGCCCTTGAACATCTCCAGGGGCTTGGACTTGTCGGCGGAGAGGATATCGTAGACGCGGTTCTCGACGACGCGCTCGGGCAGGTCGAAGGAGACGGAGGCGGCGATAGCGTCGGCGATTTCACGCGCAGCGCGGCCCTGCTCGGCGCTCTTCTTGTAGAGGGCGATGTTCTCGCGCATCTTCGTGCGCAGGTCGTCGAGGCTCTGGGCGCCCATACGCGAGACGAGGGTCGCGTCGTCCACCGCCTGCTGCTTGCGCATCTTCTTGAGGGTGATGGTGTAGTTGACCGTCTTGCCGGCGAGGTCCGTCACGCGGTAGTCAGCCGGATAGGTGGCGGCGAGCTGGGTGGTCTCCTCAAGCTTCTTGCCAAGGAGGGCGCCGACCAGACCGGGGATGAAGGCATCTTCCTGCAACTGCACCCAGTACTCCTCGTCGGCGGCATAGTGCTTGGCGGCATCGGAGAGGGTGGAAGCGTCGAGATCGGAGGTGAAAGCGATGGCCACGAGGTCGTTCTGCGTGGCGGTGTCCTCGGCCGAGGCATCGACGTAGGAAGCAAGCATGCGGCGGGCGCCGGCCAGACGCTCCTCCACCTCTTCCTCGGTGACGGCGTCATCGAGCTTCTTGACCTGCCACTTGGCGGTGTCGGGGGTCTTGAACTCGGGCTTCAGGTCCACCACGAAGGTGGCCTCGGCGCCCTGGCCCTTGGCCGAACGGACGGCGGCGATATCCACCAGCGTCTCGACCTTCAGACTCGCATCCTTGAGCACCTCGCGATAGAGGGTGCTTATGACGCGCTGGTTGACCTCTTCCTGGATCTGCTTGCCGTAGAGGGCCTCGATGCGCTCCCACGGGGCCTTGCCGGGGCGGAAACCGGGCATCTTCACCTGCTTGGTGAAGCCGGCGCGAACCTGCTGGTAAATCGGGTCAATCTCCGCCGCCGTCGCTTCAACAACGCACTTCACGCGGCAGGCGTTCACCTTCTGAACATCAGTCTTCATCTTGCTTTCCTTGAACATCAACTAGATAAGAAGCGGAAAATGTTGGCTTATAGTATCACATTGCCTACGGTTTAGCAAACGCCCGCGCGCGGCGTGAAGGGCGGGGGGAAAAGTGCAGACATTGGAGTGGCCGGGGGTGCCGGGCTAGCGCGGCAGCAGGTGGAGCGGCAAAGGTTTTGGAGTGGCCTGCTGCGCAGGTCACCCGGGGCGGAGTGCACCGCGCTCCCGGAGTGCGGGGCGAGTAAGTCCAAGCGAAGCGAAGGAGCTATGTCATCGCCCCCACACCGTTCCTGTGTGCTTTGTGGTTGCTGACTAACGCTGGGCGAGGAGGGCGGTGGCGCGGGCGATTTCGGGGTCGGAGCCGACGAGGACGAGGCTATCGCCGGCGGCGAGGCGGGTGTCGCGGCCGGGGGAGACATTGAGCTTGCCGCCGCGCTCAGTGACGGAGATGACGGCCGCGCCGGTGGTGCCACGCAGGTTGAGCTCGCCGAGGGTCTTGCCGACGGCGGCGCTGTCGCGCGGGAGGAGGAAGGTCTCGGTGTGGACGGCGAGGATGGAGCCGAGGGTGACGGGGTCCTCGGGCGGCAGGGCATTGAGGTCGAAGGCCTGGGAGAGGAGGTGGTGCGAGGCGTTGTATTCGGCGCGCAGGCGCTTGGAGTGGCGGGTGCCGAAGGCGAGCGCGAAGAGCACCAGTGGCGCGAGGAGCAGCAGGTTGGCCACAAAGCCCGAACAGAGGATGGCCGCGTAGGCGATGAGCCCGGCCCAGCCGATGGCGCGCAGGATGGTGCGGATGAAGCGGCGCACGCGCGTAAGGCCCCCCACCTCGCCGGCAAAGGCGTCCTCGGCCACATGTCGGGCAATCTCGCCCCAAGTGTGCCAGGCGGCCCAGAAGATCGGCGTGGTGAGCAGGAGCGCGCCCAGGCAGCAGAGGAGGCGACCGGCCGGGAACCAGGGCCAGGGGACGGCCCCGTCGAGGCGCGAGAGGAAGGCGGCCACCGGCGCGAGACGCGAGAGGGCGTAGACGCCGGCGAAGAGGATGGCGCAGCAGGCAAGGTCGATACCCAAGAAGATGGCGTGGCCGCGCAGGTGGGCCGCAAGGGAGGAGCCGCTTTCGGTGCGGCGGGCGGTGAGGGCGGTGAGCCAGCGGCGATACCAGTGGAAGGTCTCGTGGGCGCGCGGACCAAAGCAGCGGGCCAGGAGGCCGTAAAGGCGGTCCGAGCCGCGCAGGAGGTAGGGGTTGGTGGCGGTGCAGAGGAGGGCCACGCCGATGGCAATCTGGTAGAGCGGGCGCTCCGAGAGCCCCTGG
Source organism: uncultured Lentisphaeraceae bacterium (assembly GCA_946056345.1). GTDB lineage: Bacteria > Verrucomicrobiota > Kiritimatiellia > RFP12 > DVOR01 > Spyradenecus. The sequence goes on from CAMGJH010000011.1 coordinate 5,775, forward strand.
GCCATCGCGAGGGCGGCGATGATGAAGGAGAACTCGGCCACCTGCCCCATCCCCAGGCCGACCTTGAAGGCGTCGCGCGGGCGCTCGCCCACCAGCACGCAAGCGACGGTGTTGTTGACGGCCTTGAGGAGGATCATCACCCCGGTGATGAGGGCGATGACCCCGGCGTTCGCCCAGAGCGCCCGAGGGTCGAGCTGCAACCCCACCGAGACGAAGAAGACGGCCGCAAAGAGGTTCGTGACCGGGTGGACAATGCGCTCGATGCGCCGGCGCGAGCGCGCCTCGGCCACCACCGCCCCCGCCAAGAAGGCCCCCACCACCAGCGAGAGGCCCAACCCATTCTGCGCCAAGCACGAGATGGCAAAGCAGACGCCCAGCGCCGCCAGGAGCACGAGCTCGTCGTCGAAGCGCTCGGCCACCCAGTTCATCAACCGCGGCACCAGCAGCAGACCGAAGACGATTGCACCCACCAGGAAGAGCAGCAGGATGCCCACCTGCCGCGCCACCGTCAGCGCCGTCGTCCAGGCCGAACCCTCTGCGCCGCCGCCCACGCCCCCCAAGACGGCGATGAGCAGGATGGCCAAGATGTCCTCGATGAGCGCGATGGCGAAGGTGCTGTCCGAGAAGCGCCGCCCCAGCCAGCCGAGGCTCTCGAGGGTCTTGGCGGCAATCGAGGTGGAGCTGTCGCACAAGATGAGCCCCAGCAGAAAGCCCTCCAGGTTCCCCCACCCCAAGGCCTTGCCCAGGCAGAAGCCGCCCAGCACCATAAAGGCGACATCCCAAATCGCCGGGAAGACGACCCCCGCGCCCATCTGCCGCACCTTGCGGAAGGAGAAGCCCAGGCCAATGGAGAACATCAGGAACATCACACCCAGGTCCGAGAGCATCCGGATGTTCTGCTCGTTCTGGATGAGGGCCGGCCCGGCGTGGGGACCGGCCACCACCCCAGCCAGAATGTACCCCACCGTCAGCGGCAGCCGGAAGCGCGAGAAGACCAGCCCCACCGCCGCCGCCACCGCAATCACAATACTCAAATCCGCGAAGAAGAGCGTCGCACTATCCATAGAGGGTCCTCTAAAAGTCGACAGTCGACAGTCGACAGTCAACAGTACGCGGCGAGCCGCGACGGATAAAGCAAAGGCCCTCCATCCTCGCACGCAGGATGCATCGATGATGAACGATAAGATTGCTGCCGAAGGTCAAGAGGCTAGCAATCCCCCACAGGTCGGCCCATCGCGGAACGCGCCCTGTCGACTGTTCTCTGTCGACTGTCGACTTAACCACGTTTGCTTCCCTCACCTCCATTCCTTGCCTCGGGCGCAACGCCGGCATCCGCCTCACCACGGCAAATCGAAGTCCAGGAACTCGACCGCCAGACCCGTGCGTTCGGCCAGCCACGCGCCCAGGGCGCGCACGCCGAAGCGCTCGGTGGCGTAGTGCCCGGCAAAGAGCGCATTCGCGCCCCACTGCTTGGCCAGGTTGTAGGCCACCAGGTTCGCTTCGCCGCAGAGGTAGACATCCAGCCCCTCGCGCGCGGCCTCCTCCACCCCCTCGGGCGCGCCCCCCGAGCAAATCCCCACGGTGCGAATCTCCTCGGGGCCGTAATCAAAGCGCACCACCTGCCGCGGCTTGACAGCCCCCCGCACGGCCGCCTCGAACGCCTGGCGCGTCATCGCCCGGGGCAAGCGCCCGGCAAAGCCAATCTTCTGCCCGTGATAGGCCATAAAGCTCCGCAACTCCGTCAACCCCAAGGCCCGCGCCAACTGCGCATTATTCCCTAGACGCGGGTGGGCATCCAGCGGCAAGTGGGCGGCATAGAGCGCGAGATTATGCGAGAGGAGGTAGGCCAACGCCTTGCGGTTGAGCCCGGTCACGCGCGCCAGGCTCCCATTCCAGGAGAGCCCGTGGTGCACCAAGAGCATCTGCGCGCCGGCGGCCACGGCGGCCTCAAAGGTCTCCAGCGAGGCATCGACCGCCGTCGCCACCCTCGTCACGGGCCCCTCGCCGGCCACCTGCAAGCCGTTATCCGACGCATCCCGCCAGGCCCCCAGCTGCAACTCGCCATCGAGCAACGCCGCAATCGCCTCGGAGTCCATCGCCGCTCCTAGCTCAGCAATTCCACCTTCGGCACCCGGAAAGGCACCCACTTGACCACCGCGTCATCCGAGAGCGGCGTCAGGCTCCGCGCCGCCAGGTCGTTAAAGGTGGCCACGCGCAGCGCGGCATCCACATCCACGCAGCGGCTCTGCGGAGCCTTCCCGGCACGCTCGGCTAAAATCCGCTCGGCAAAGTCCCGATAGGCCGCTGCCAACGCAGCAATGTAGGCTGCATCCTCGCCGTAGGGTTCGCCAAAGCGCGTCGGGCTCTGCGTCGGCACCGGCGCGCCCTTGACCGTATGCTCGAGGGTCTCGCCCGCAGCCGAGATGAAGCGCCAGCGGTTCCCCGTTCCCTGCTGCCAGTAGACGCTCCCCTTGTCGCCGTAAATCGCCAGCTCCAGGCCGTTGGCCTCGCCCAGCGCAATCTGGCTCACCGCCACCATCCCCATCGCGCCATTCTCAAAGCGCAGCAGCACCGTGGCATCATCATCGAGCAAGCGCCCGGCCACGGCCGGGTGGCCCGCCGCGCACAACGCCGCCAGCTCCACCCCGCTTGCCCACTCCGCCACCAACGCGCACGAGCCGGCCAAATCGTAAATCGCCCCCGCCGCCCCGCACCGCCGCGGGTCCACCCGCCACAGCGCCGAGCGGTTCCCGGCCGTCTCCAGCCGCACCCCCATCCAACCGTGGTAAAAGCGCGTATCGACGCGCCGCACATTGCCAATCTCCCCCGCCGCCACGCACGCGCGCAGCTCCTGCAAAGCCGGATAGAAGGGGAAGACGTAGGCCGTCGCGTAAATCTCAGGGCTCATCAACGTCCGCCGCTTGAGATTTTGCGCCTCGTCCATATTGCAGCTCATCGGCTTCTCGGAGAAGACCGGAAACCCCGCGTCAAAGGCCGCCATCGTCACCGGATAGTGCATATTGTTCGGCGCAACCACCGTGATGAAGTCCAGCCGCTCGGGCCCCTCCACCTTCGCTTCCCGCCGGAACATATCGCGATAGACCCCATAGACCCGGTGCGGATCGACGCCTAACCGCTTCCCCGTCTCGAACGACCGCTGCCGCGTTGACCCAAACGCTCCGCCCACCAACTCCACACATCCGCTCGCCTCAATAGCCGCCCGGTGAATGTGCCCCATAAAGGACTCATTCCCGCCGCCGACCATCGCGACCTTTAGTTTTGCCTCTTGCTTCGCCATAACTCAACCTCAAGGCACACGCCAAGTGAACCAACATTTCTCAATTCATTGCGTATGTTAGCGCATTTGACGCGAAAAGGCAACCCACCCCTCACTGCGCTATAGCTGTTTCAAGAAGAGCCGCCGCAGAAGCGAATCTTCCGCCACCGCCCCATTCAGAATGAGGAAGCACAGCGCCGTCACGCACACCCCGGCCAACAACACCCCGGCCACATTCGCCAAATAGAACCGCTTGCGCCCAAACCCCAGCAAAAAGGCGCCAATCGCGCCCGTCACCGCGCCCGTCCCCGGCAACGGCACGCCGATAAAGACCGCCAGCCCCCACTCGCCATACTTCTCCACCGCCGGGCGCAACTTCTCCTGCCGCTTCTCGAAGATCGGCCACACCCGCCGCTCGAACCACCCCCACCGCCGCATCAACCGCAGACACGGCAAGAGCACCTCAAAGACCGCCACCCCCAGCACCACATTCGCCGCCACGCACACCCCGGCCACCAACCACGGGCTCATCTCCACCCCCCCCCACCCCCCCCCCCACCACCCCACCCCCCCCCCCCCCCACCACCCCACCCCCAACAAACCCCAGCCACCAACCCGGGGCTCATCCCCCCCCCCCCCCACGCCCCCCCCCACCTCCCCGCCAGCCGCTCGCACATCGGCCCCAGCGCAAAAAAACCCACCGGGATTGACGCACGCAACTCCAACGCCGGAATGCACGTAATCGCGCACAACACCAACACTGCAATCAACCAACTCATCGCCTCTGCCTCCGCAACGCACTCCAAAAACAAGAAAAGGCCGCCTTCCGGCAGCCTTCCTCCTCGACCTTCTTAACTGGCGGAGAGGGTGGGATTTGAACCCACGGTACCCATAAAGAGTACACAAGATTTCCAGTCTTGCGCCTTCGACCACTCGGCCACCTCTCCGTAAAGAAGTGCGCACATTATGGCATAACCTACCCGCAAAAGGCAAGCACTTTTTTCCGCCGCCGGCGCACGCCGGCAAGAAGCGCCCACACGGCCACCCGCCGCGGCCGCGCGGCCCGTCAGAACGGGCACTGCAAAACGCTTCGTGGCGGCCCCTGGCCGCCTCACGCGAGCGCAGAGAGCCCCTCACGTGAGCGCAGGACCTCCTCTCCAAGTTATCGACAGGGGCTGTCGATAACCCTGTCGATAAC
>CAMGJH010000012.1 GCA_946056345.1 uncultured Lentisphaeraceae bacterium
GGCGGGCGCGGCCGGAGGGCTTGGGGGCGAGCAGCCCCCACACCCGGCGTTAGAGGAGGCAAAGGGCGGCGAGGCCGAGGAGGAGGCAATAGGGGCCAAAGAGCCAGAAGCGGTCGCGATTGAGGAGGCGGACCATCCAGGCGACGCTGGCGTAGCCGAGGGCGGCGGCGGTGAGGAAGCCGAGGATGGCGAGGCCTGGGGTCAGGCCGGCAAAGGCGCTTTCGCCCTCGCCGCCAAGGGCTTTGAGGAGGTGGAGGGCGTTGCCGGCAAGGATGATGGGAACGACCATCAGGAAGGAGAAGGCGGCGGCTTTCTCGCGGTCAAGCCCGAGGAAGCGGGCGACGGAGAGGGTCGAGCCGCTACGGGAGATGCCCGGGAGCATCGCGAAGGCCTGGGCGATGCCCATCGCGAGGGCCGCGCGCCAGGAGACAGGACGGCGGAGGTCGCGCCCGAGAAAGCGGGTGGAAAGGAGGAGGAGGCCGGTAAAGAGGAGGGCGCAGGCGACAAAGCGGGGGGTGTCGGCGAGGGCTTCGAGGCGCGCTTCGGCGGCGAGGCCGAGGAGCACGGCGGGAATCATCGAGAGGAGGACGGCCCCGGCGAAGCGCCAGGCTTCGGGGTCGCGCCGGAAGAGACCGAGGAGGGTCTTGGCGATGAAGGAGCGGTCGTAGGCGAAGACGGCGAGGAGGGTGCCGGCGTGGAGGAGAAGCTCGATGCCTAGACCGCTGATAGCCTTGAAGCCGAGGAGCTCTTTGGCCAGGACGAGGTGCCCGGAAGAGCTGACAGGGAGGAACTCGGTGAGGCCTTGGACGGCGGCGAGGAGGAGCATCTTGAGGGCATCGGTCATAGCGGAAACCTAGTGGACGAGGCGGCCCCAGGCGGCGGCCGGGGAGCGGGTGCCTTCGGGGAGGATGGCGGTGAGGGCGAGGTTGCCGGGGGAGAAGACCTGCTCGGCGCAGGCGCGGATCTCCTCGGCCGTGATGGCGCGCAGTTGGGCGAGGCGCGCGGCGGGGTCGACAGGCAGACCGAAGAGGGTGCGGCTGGCGACGAACCAGAGGGGCGCCTCGTCGAGGCGGAGGCGGAAGCGGCCGCAGAGGTAATCGCGCGTGCGGCGGAGTTCGGCGGCGCTGAGGGGTTTGGAGGCCACGCGGCGGCACTCGGCGAGGATGGCACGGGCGCAGGTGAGGGCCTGGTCGGGGGCGCAACCGGCGTTAATGGCCAACAGGCCGCAGTCGGGCATCTGCGAGACGCCGCTGGAGATGTTGTAGCAGAGGCCGCGCTTCTCGCGGATGCTCTGGAAGAGGCGGCTCATCATCGTCTCGCCCAGGAGGCAGGAGAGGGCCGCGAGGGCGGGCGGGTTCTCGACGGCTTGCCAGGGGCCGGTGCGCCAGCCGAGGGCGAGCTGGGCCTGCTGGATGCCGGCGCGGCGCTCGACGCAGAGGGGGTCGAGGGGGATGGCGCGGGAGAAGGGCTCGGGCTCGCACAAGGTGGGCGCGGCGGTGAGGTGATGCGTGAGGCGCTCGACGTCGGCCACGCAGCGCGCGGGGTCGATGCGGCCAACGAAGGCGAAGAGGGTGCGGCTGGGGGCGTATTGGCCGCGCCAGTAGCTCAGGAGCGCCTCACGCGGCATCGAGCGGATACCCTCGATCGTGCCGAGGATGGGGCGACCGAGGGGGTGGCCGGACCAGATTTGCGCGACGAGGCGGTCGACGGCCACGCTGTCGGGCTGGTCTTCGTACATCCGGATTTCTTCGCAGATGACCTGGCGCTCGCGGTCGAGCTCCTTGGGGTCGAAGGTGGCGTGGTAGAAGAGGTCGGTGAGGACGTCGAGGGCGACGGCGGCCTTGTCGTATGGCACCTTGGCGTAGTAGCAGGTGTGGTCGCGGTCGGTGTAGGCGTTGAGGGAACCGCCCTGGCCCTCGATGGCCTGGGTGAGGGCCTTGGCCGAGCGGCGCTCGGTGCCCTTGAAGAGCATGTGCTCGATGAAGTGGCTGGCGCCGTTCACGGCCTCCCACTCGTTGCGCGCGCCGACGCGGGCGTAGATGGCCACGCGCACGCTCTCGGCGTCAGGCTTGGGGAGGGTGAGGACGCGGATGCCGTTGGGCAGCGTCGTGAGCTGGTGCGTCATAGGCTAGCGCAGGAGGGCCACGCAGAGGGCAAGCCAGGCGACCAGGGCGCAGAGCAGGGGCGGGTCGCGGAAGAGGGCGCTTTCGGGGTTGCCGGTGGCGCGCTCGCCATAGGTCAGGCGCAGAAAGCGGAAGAGACCGAAGAGGACGAGCGGGAGGAGCCAGATGAGCGCGTTGGTGCCGAACTTTGCGGCGGTGGCCGGGGAACAGGCATAGAGGCTGTAGGCGGCAATGGTGCTAGCGGCAGAGAGGATGATCTCGAGGTCGAGGATGCGCCCCTCGGCAGCCGGCAGCTGAGGGGAGGTTTTGAGGAAGCTCATCGCGCGGCGCTTGCACAGCGCCACGAAGAGCGCGCCCAGGAAGACGCACAGCAGCAGCCAGCCAGAACACGGCACATCAATCGCCGCCGCGCCGGCCAAAGCCCGCAGGACGAAGCCCGCAGCCACGGTCATCGCCGCAATCTCGGTGCCCAGCCGCCGCGCCACGAAGGTGTAGAAGGGCTGGAGGAGCACGTAGGCCGCCGCCACCCAGAGGAAGGGCGAGGCGAAGCCGCACTCGCGCCCCACCTGCCAAGCCGCCGCCAAGCCCAGCACCAGGCAACAGCCCAGCAGAACACCGGCGGCACCGGCCGAGACCTTGCGGGCGGCCAGGGGGCGCTCCTTGCGCAGGGGGTTGCGCGCGTCGCTGGCGAGGTCGGCCAGGTCGTTGAGCACGTAGGCCGCGCCGGAGAGAAGGACGAAGGCGATGAAGGCCAGGCCCAGGCGCTCCTGGAGGTAGATGGGGTCCCAGGGGCTCGAGCAGGGACAGGCGCTAGCGTGGGCGCTCTTGTCGAAGAAGGCGAAGAAGGGCGCGGCCAGGAGGAGCAGGTTCTTGACCCACTGCCCGGGGCGCAGGCACTTGACCAGGTCGACGAGGCGGTTGGTGTAGAGCGCCTCGCAGCCCTCGTGGTCGGACCAGTCGGCGCTTTCGCCGAAGGTGCGCGAGGCACTCTTGCGGGGCTTGGCCGAGCGGTGGTAGACGCGCCCGGTGTTCTTGCGATTGTCAGCCATAGAGATTCTCCTTGCGGGGCGGCGCTTAGCGCGCGTCGCCCTCCTTGATGCTCATCAGGAACTCGGCGTTCGCGCCGGTCAGGCGCAGGCGCTTGAGGACCGAATCCATCGCCTCGCTCGGGCCGATGGAGGTGAGGACCTTGCGCATCGCCCAGATACGCGAGAGTTCGTCGGGGTGGACCAGGAGGTCCTCCTTTCGGGTGCCGGACTGCTCGATGTTGATGGCCGGGAAGATACGGCGGTCGGAGAGGAGGCGGTCGAGCCGCAGCTCCATATTGCCGGTTCCCTTGAACTCCTCGAAGATCACGTCGTCCATCTTGCTGCCGGTCTCGATGAGGGCGGTGGCCAAGATGGTGAGCGAGCCACCGAACTCGATGTTGCGCGCCGCGCCGAAGAAGCGCTTGGGCTTGTGCATCGCGTTGGCATCCAGACCGCCGGAGAGGATTTTGCCCGAGTGCGGGGCGGCAGTGTTATAGGCGCGCGCCAGGCGGGTGATGGAGTCCAAGAGGATGACCACGTCCTTGCCGCTCTCGACCTTGCGCTTGGCCACCTCGATGACCATCTCGGAGACGGCGCAGTGGCGCTGGGGCTCCTCGTCGAAGGTGGAGTAGAAGACCTCGGCCTTCGTGTTGCGCTGCATATCGGTCACTTCCTCGGGGCGCTCGTCGATGAGCAGAATCATCAGCTCCACGTCCGGGTAGTTCGCGCTGATGGCGTTGGCGATCTTCTGCAGCAGCACGGTCTTACCGGTGCGCGGCGGGGCCACGATGAGCCCGCGCTGACCGAAGCCCACGGGCGCAAAGAGGTCCATCACGCGCGTGCTCATCTCCTGCTTGGTCGTCTCCAAAAGAATGCGCCGGTCCGGGAAGATAGGCGTGAGATACTCGAAGTGCGCGATGCGCTTGGCCTGCTCCACGGGCAACTCGTTGATAAGCGTGACGTTGGCGAGTGCAAAGAACTTATCGCGGTCGCGCGGCTCGCGGATGGGGCCCTCGACCAGGTCGCCGGTGCGCAGCCCGTGGCGGCGAATCTGCTGCTGGCTCACGAAGACATCCTCGGGGAACTGCAGGTAGTTGTTCGCCGCTGAGCGCAGGAAGCCGAAGCCGCCGTTGACCAGCTCGAGGGTGCCGGTGGCCACCACCGTCCCCCGCCGCTTGAGGTGCACGCGGATGAGTTCCATAATCACCTCGTGCCGGCGCATATTGATGGCGTCCTCCGCGCGGTCCGGCGGCAGACGGCTCACCAGTTCCTCGAAGGGCACGCTCTCGAGCTGCTTGAGGTAGAGTGGCGGCGTCTCCGGCGGCAGGGGCTCATACTGCGGCACCGGCGGCTCTGCCGGCTGCCCCTGCGGCGCCTCTCGATAGCCCTGGCGCGCCATCTTCCGCCGCTCCCAACGCGACTTCTTCCGCTCCCAGCGGTTCTGCCCCTGCGGCGCTTCGGCCACCGGTTCAACCGGCTCGGGCTGCACGGGCTGGGCCGGCGCGCTCTCGACTGGCTCCTCGCCGGGCATCTCGTCAAACTCCGGCAACGCCGCCGCCACCTCCGAGGTCAACTCCGGCCCAGGCGTCATCGAGGGCACCCCGCCATCAATCATCGGCAACGCGGCCGCCGGCGCAGGCATCGGCATCGGCTGCTCGGCCTCCGGCACGGGCGCTGCCGCCATAGGGGCCACCTCGGCCGGACGCTGTTTCGGGGGCCGCCCACGCGGACGGGCCATCCGCCCGCCACCATTCTCCGCCGCGCCCTCGGCCTCCATCTTCTTGGGTCTTGCCACCCGGCGTGCCCGAAACGCAGGTCCTTGCGCCTGTGTCTGCTCTGCTTCCATGCGAGTTCCTTACTTGCTCCCTGCGCGGTCATCGCTCCGGATTGCCGCCAGGACCTCTTCAACCTGCGCCTTGAGCGCATCCAAATCGTCTGTATCGTTGTGCAGCACCCACTGCGCGCGCCGCGCCTTCTCGGCGACGGGCATCTGCGAAGCCAACCGTGCCCGCGCCTGCGCCTCGCTCATTCCGCGCTTCTCCACCATCCGCCGCACCTGCGTGGCCTCCGAGGCCGCCACGCACACCACGACCGGCCACGCCGCCTCCCAGCCGCACTCATAGAGCAGCGCCGCCGAGAAGATGCTCACCTCCCCCGCTTGCGCCTCCCCCAGCCAACGCGCCACCGCCGCGCGCACCAACGGGTGTACAATCGCCTCCAACGCCCGCCGCGCCTGCGCGTCCCCAAAGACCCGCTCAGCCAACGCCCTGCGGTCAATCCCCCCATCGCTCCCCAACACCTCGCGCCCGAAGCGCGCCACGATTGGCCCCACCGCCTCGCCCCCCGGTGCCTCCAGCGCCCAGACCACGCGGTCGGCATCCAGCACACGGCACCCGCAGGCCCGGAAACAGGCCTCCGCCATACTCTTACCGCACGCAATGCCGCCCGTTAGGGCCACTTGAGATGTCATCGTAAACCAATAAAGACAAGGGGAAATACAGGCTCATCCGCCCGCAGAAGTTCGGCCACTCCGCCAAAACGCACACACTATACCAAAAGCCCGGCCGCCTCTGCAACTAGGGAAAAGTCGACAGAGAGCAGTTGACAGTCGACAGTCGCTAACGCGACGGCCCGGCGTGGAGGGAAACCGTGACACCCCCGCCCTCAGACGCAGGCCAATCCGTCGCGGAACGCGCCCCTGCCGACTGTCGACTGGCGACTGCCGACTCTGCGGCGGCAGCTGCCCTCAGTGCGCTTCCAAGTGCTGGCCGGGGCGCTCGAGCACGCGCGGCAGGTCGGCAATCAGGTGCGCGGGCAGGAGATTGGCCTCGCGCAGCGCCGCTTCGGTGAAGGGCACCCAGCGGAAGGTGATCCAGCCCTCCTGCGCGCTCACTTCGCCCCCCACCCCACGCAGTTCCGGCACCTCCATCGCAAAGAGGAGGTTGATCTCGCAGTGCGGTTCGCCCGCCTGCTCAAAGCGATTCTCGGCCACGGCCAGGAAGTCGCCCACGCGCGCCTCCAACCCCAGCTCCTCGCGCATCTCGCGCGCCAGCGCCACGCGGGCGGTCTCGCCGAACTCGATATGCCCGCCAGGCAGGTAGCAACGCCCGCCCGCCTTCGGCTGGCAGACCAACACCTGCCCTTCGCGCACCAACACGCCCCGGGCAATCGTCTCGATATTCGCGTTCTCGTACATCGTTTGCTCGCTCCGCTCGCAAATTGCCGTCAGCGGACAGCCGATAGCGGACAGCCGCTAACGCGACAGTGAAACCGCTGAGGCAACAAGAACAAGCTGTAACGGCTCAGACGGCCATTCCACCTCGAGCGCCAGCGCTGTCAGCTGTCCGCTGTCCGCCGGGCGCTTACTTCCCGCAGCACTTCTTGTACTTCTTGCCCGAACCGCAAGGGCAGGGATCGTTGCGGCCGGGGCGGGGCTGCTCGTTGACGATAGGCTTGGGCTTGACCAGCTCGCCGTCAATGAACTTCCACTGCCCGTCCACACGCTTGAAGAGCGAACGCTCGTGGTGCTCGAAGTCGGTCTTGTTCACGCGATAGCGCGCCACGAACTCGACCACGCCCTCGTCGTCGGCGGCCGTGCCGGCTTCGGTGGCGAGGACCTCCATTCCCAACCACTCGGAGCCCTCGGACCAGCGGCGGGAGGACTCGGCATCGAACTCCGCCTGCACCTGGGGGCCGGAGGAGTTGTAGAGGAAGTCGATATTATCGGTGGCGTAGGCGGCGTAGCGCGCGCGCATCAACTGCTCGGCCGTCTCGGCCTGGCGCGCACCATCCAAAATCGGTCCGCAGCAATCGGCCTTGGCCTTGCCGGACCCACAGGGGCAAAGAGAAGTATCAGACATAACGCCCTTCTATTCTATCGCGCGGGCCTTAGACCAGCTCGCGCTTGATGAGTTCCTCGGCAATCTGCACGGCGTTGAGCGCGGCACCCTTGCGGATGTTGTCGCCCGAGCACCACAGCGCGATGCCATTCTCCTCGGAGGGATCGATGCGAATGCGGCCGATGCCCACGTTGTCCTTCCCGCCAAAGTCCTTCGGCATCGGGTAGACGGCGCTCGGCAGGTCGTCGACCAGCTCCACGCCCGGGGCCTTGCGGATAATCTCGCGCACCTCTTCCACGGTGAAGGGCCGCTCGAAGGTGGCGTGCACTGCGATGCTATGCGCGTAGAAGACCGGCACGCGCACGCAGGTGCAGGCAATGCGCAGGTTCGGCGCGCCGAGGATCTTGCGGCTCTCGAAGGTCAGCTTGGCCTCCTCGGTGGTGAAGCCGGGCATCTCGGGCTTGGGCCCGCCAATCTGCGGAATCACGTTGGCCACAATCTGGTGGGCAAAGGCCTTCGGCTCGGTCGCCTCGCCATTGGCCACCTGCTTCATCTGCGTGCCGAGCTCCTCGATGGCCGCACGCCCGGCACCCGAGACGCTCTGGAAGGTGACTGCGGTCATGTGGCGCAGAGGGTTGACGCGGTGCAGCGCGGCAATGCCCATCAGCGTGATAATCGTCGAGCAATTCGGGTTGGCAATGAAGCGCGAACCCTTGCGAATCATCGCCTCCATATCGTCGGCATTAATCTCGGGGATGACCAAGGGCACATCGTCGTGCATCCGGAAGTCGTCGCCATTATCGATGACAAAGGCCCCCTTGTCGGTCGCCACCTTGCCCCACATCTTGCTGGCGCCCTTCGAGCCCTCCGTCCCGGCAAAGAGGACGATATCCAGCCCCTCGAAGCTCTCGGGCTTCGTCTCGAGCACATGGAAGGTCTCACCCGCAATCACCTCGTCGCGCTCACGCGTGGCCAACACGCGGATCTCGCTCGCGGGGAACTGCCGCTGGCGCAGCACCTTGATCATTTCCGTACCAACGGCACCAATGCCGACCAGACCGACTTTGTATTGCTTCATCTTCTCAAACTCCCGGTTGGGTGTGAAAAACAGGTGCATAATACCACAAACCCTCGTCAAGGGAAACTAGAAAGAAACGAACCCCGCCCCCAACGCCCCCTTATATAAGGTATACGCGCGCACGCGCGAGGCGGATGGCGCAGTGCTCAGCAGTTAGCAGTTAGCGGTTAGCGGTTAGCGCGCGTGCCGCGACGGAGAGGCTGGCGGTCCATTGACCGGGCTCCCCACCTCCGGCAACAGCCTTCTCGCCTAGCGCCTAGCGCCTATCGAAAAAGCAACCCGGCCCGGGTCGACCTCGAACCCGGGCCTACCTCGAGGCGAACCCGGGGCGGACAAAAATGTAAAGCAGCCGGGGGGTGAGGGAAGAGAGCGGAGGCGGAGGACCCAGCGCCCCCTTGCAAACACCCGTCTAGCCCAAGCCCAGAGCGCCCTCGACCCGGGTTTAGAGTTCCCCTGAGGCAACTTTTCCCTATCGCCGCGCACGAAGAAAGTGTATAATGGCGGCGAACACTTTTGTTCGTTAGTAGTAAACACTTTTCACCTCAGAGCAGGGAGGCATCGATGATACGCGAGAGCGTGCTTGCGAATATCGCGGAGAGACAGCGCGAACGGGTTCGTCTGCGTGAGCCGGGGTTGTCGCGCGTGGCGCGGTTATCCAAGGTTCCGCCGGGCTTCGTCTCCATCATCACAGGGGTCCGCCGCTGCGGCAAATCCACCTTGATGGAACAGTGTATGCGCACGCGGTTGGCGAAGGCATTCTACCTGAACTTGGAATCGGCGGCCTTGGCCGGGCTGGAGCTTGGGGATGCCGCGCAGCTCGACCGGGTTATCGCGCGCTGTGGCGCAACGGCGCTCTATTTTGACGAAGTGCAACAGCTGAAGGGATGGGAGCACTACGTCCGCACCAAACTCGACGAGGGCTTCGAGGTCTTTGTGACGGGGTCCAATGCCTCCGTTTTGGGCCAAGAGTTGGGCACCAAGTTGACAGGGCGGCACATTGATTGCGAGCTTTTTCCCTTCGACTATGCCGAGTATTTGGCCTTTATGAAGGTTCCTGCCGGGGAAGCGGCCACACGCAATTATCTTGTTCGCGGCGGCTTCCCGGCCTACCTGGCCTCGCAAGACGAGCGGCTGCTCGAGACGCTCTTCGAGGACATCCTCATTCGCGATGTTGCCGTGCGCTATGCCATTCGCGAGGTTGATGCCCTGCGGCGCTTGGCCGCCTACCTGATTGACAACATCGCCGGGCGCATCTCGGCCACGCGCTTGCGTCAACCCCTGTCCATCGCCGCAACCTCCACCATCTTGAAGTGGTGCGAAGCCTTCTCCAACGCTTACCTCTTCGACTTCATCCCCTGCTACAGTCCCTCCGTCAAGGTGCAGTTGGTCAATCCACGTAAGGTCTATTGCATCGATACCGGGCTGCAGCACGTCCTAACCGCCACCCCAGCTCCAGACGATGCCCGCGCCTTCGAGAACCTCGTCTACCTGGCCCTCCGCCGACACTGCCGCACGATCTTCTATTACACAGAAGGGCAGCGTGGCGAGTGCGACTTCATCCCGCTACGCGGCAAACGCCTCGGAGCCCCCGTCCAAGCCACGGTGACGCTCAACGGCGACTCCGAGACGCGGGAAATCAATGGTCTACGCCAGGCGATGCGCGCCCTCAAGCAGCCGGTCGGTTGGATTGTCACCCTGGCCGATGAGGAGACGCTGCGCGTTGAGGAGGGAATCATCCGGATCGTCCCCTTCCACCACTTCACCCCGCAACTGGTCCTTCCCGCCTGATAGTTCTGCTGCGCCAACCGCTGCGAGCGCAAGGCGCAGTGTTTGTGGTATAGTATAGGCATTATGAAACGAGTTCTTCCTTTGATGGTGATTGCGGCCCTGCTGTCGGGCTGCGCGAGTGTGGTTTATGAGCGCGTGAGCGAGCCGGCGGGCGAGGTGCTTTCGGTGCACCGGACGGTGGCGCGCTTTGAGGGCTTTGAGGAGGTGCCGTGCCAGCACTTGACCGCGCAGTGCCCGAATGCGTGCACGCACGGCGGCAAGTACGCGCGCTTTGCGATTGTGGAATACACCGGCTACGAGAAGCCCGGACAGCTCGGCGACGAGAAGCAGGCGGTCTTTGCCTTCCGCTTGGCGCTGCGCGAT
>CAMGJH010000013.1 GCA_946056345.1 uncultured Lentisphaeraceae bacterium
CTCCTTGACGCCGGCGACTTCCTTCTTCCAGCCCTCGACATCGACGGTGAGGAGCTCGTGAAGGGTCTCGGGGGTGGTCTCGCAGCCAGCCAGGTCGATGGCATCATCGGTGGGCATAATGCCGATCGGGGTGACCTTGGTCTTGGCCTTGCCCTCGATGGCTTCGCAGACCCACTTGAGGACGCGGGAGTTGTCGCCGAAGCCCGGCCACATGAAGTGGCCATCGGCATCCTTGCGGAACCAGTTCACGAAGAAGACCTTCGGGAGCTTGTCGGCGGCGACCTTCTTGCCCATCTCGAGCCAGTGACCGAAGTAGTCAGCCATATTGTAGCCGCAGAAGGGTAGCATCGCGAAGGGATCGCGGCGGACCTGGCCAATCTGGTCGGAGATGACGGCGGCGGTAACTTCGGAACCGGCGGCAGAGCCCATATAGACGCCGTGGGCCCAGTCGGTGGCCATATTGACCAGCGGGATGGTGGAGGGGCGGCGGCCACCGAAGAGGATGGCATCAACCGGCACGCCTTCGGGGGCTTCCCACTCCTTGGCAATCACGGGGCACTGCTCGGCAGGCGCGGTGAAGCGGGAGTTGGGGTGAGCTGCCTTGATGAACTCGCCGGTGCCATCGGGAGAAGCGACCATCTTGTTGGGCTTTTCCTTGGAGGCGTAGCAGTCATTGCCCTTCCAGTCGATGCCGTGGGCCGGGGCGGGGACGCCCATATCTTCCCACCACACATCGCCATCGTCGGTGAGGACCACATTGGTGAAGATGGTGTTCTTCTCGCAGGCGTGCAGGGCGTTGGGGTTGGAGACCTTGGAGGTGCCGGGGGCCACGCCGAAGAAGCCGTTTTCGGGGTTGATGGCGTGGAGCTTGCCGGTGGTCTTGTCCACGTGGATCCAGGCGATGTCGTCACCGCAGGTCTCGACCTTCCAGCCGGGGAGGGTGGGCAGCATCATCGCGAGATTGGTCTTGCCGCAGGCCGACGGGAAGGCGGCAGTCACGAAGTAGCTCTTGTTCTCGGGGCTGGTGAGCTTGAGGATGAGCATATGCTCGGCCATCCAGCCTTCCTTGCGGGCGAGGACCGAAGCGATGCGCAGCGCGAAGCACTTCTTGCCGAGGAGGGCGTTGCCGCCGTAACCCGAGCCGAAGGACCAGATGGCCTCTTCGCCGGGGTCGGTGAACTGGGTGATGTACTTCTTCTCCATCGGGGCGCAGGGCCAAGCGACATCCTGCTGACCGGGCTCGAGGGGAGCGCCGACGGAGTGGTAGCACTTGATGTACTCGGCGCCCTTGTTGATGAGGTCGAGCGCGGCATCACCCATACGGGTCATAATGCGCATATTGCAGACCACGTAAGGCGAGTCGGTCAGCTCAACGCCGAGCTTAGAGAGAGGCGAGCCGATGGGGCCCATCGAGAAGGGAATCACGTAGAGGGTGCGGCCCTTCATACAGCCCTTGTAGAGCTCCCACATAATCTTCTTCATCTCGGTGGGGTCCATCCAGTTGTTGGTCGGGCCCGCATCCTTCTGATCCTTGCAGCAGATGTAGGTGCGCTTCTCCACGCGGGCAACGTCCGACTCGTGAGAACGGACCAGGTAGCAGCCCGGGCGCTTCTTCTCGTCGAGCTTAATCCAAGCGCCGCGAGCGACTTCCGCCGCCGCAAGGGCATCATACTCGGCCTGCGAACCATCGCAGACGACAATCTTTTCGGGGGTGGCGTGATCGGCGAATTCCTTGACCCAAGCCTTCAACTCAGGATTGGTGATCTTTTCAAGGCAGCAGCAGCTCATGGTTGTTCCTTCACTGTCTAGGGTTTGACCGATACCGGCTTGGCCGCGCACCCGCGCTTCCGCCGACCTCGGCTGAAAACACTGCGTATTGTAGCGCACTCTGCCTCCCGGGCGCAAGCAAAAAGTTGGGTTGAACCGTCTATGAACCGTCTACAATGTAATTGCGCAGTCGTAAGAAAGAAAAGTCGGAGGAAGAAGAATGGCAAGACAGTGGATGAAGAGAAGCAGGAGGATGCGCCCTGGCGCGCTTGTATATAAGGCATACGCGCGCGCACGCGCGAGGCGATAAGCGGTGTGCCGTGGTCTGCTCCGCCAGGTCCCCCGGCCCGGGATCAAAACGAACTAGGCCCGGGTCGAGGGTCAACCCGGGCCTACCTCGAGGCCAACCCGGGCCTACCTCGAGGCCAACCCGGGCCTACCTCGAGGCCAACCCGGGGCGGATAAAAATGTAAAAGGCCCGGGGCGAACTATTACATGCACCACTTATTGGAATTAAGAGGGCCTCTTAATCATTCCCCTAGCCCCAAGCGAAGGGGAAAGCGCGCGGCTACCAGGGCCCGTCCAAAGAAGCTGTTTCAATGGATCATTCGCTCGCCTCCTCACTAAATACCGAGACGAAGAAGAAACCGCTGGTGCCGGTTTCGGCGAGCGGCAGGCGGAAGTAGCGTCGACCCTCGGCGGCACTGCGCCCTTCGGTCTGGCCGGTGGCATCGGTGACCTCGACCGCGCCGGCTTGCGTGGTGGCGCGCGCGTTCATTGCGCCCCGGGCGTTCAGGGCAAACTGCGCGGCCTCGCCAAAGGCGGCCTCGCGCCCACCGCTCTCCACCACCACGCCCACGACCACATAAGGCTCATCCGCCACCGTCACGAAGGCGAGGGTCGAGACCCGGAAATCGTAGTCTAGCGTCATCACGCCCGCGGCCGGGTCCGCCTCGAAGTTCAACCCCTTGAAACAGCGCATCAGGCTGTTGACCTCCGCGACCGACGGCTCCTCCGCCGGGCCCTGACCGCGGCGGAAGCGGACCCCAAAGTCGGCCGTAAAACCGGCCTCGCGCGCCGCCTCGGTCAACGCCTCGCGCACCTCGGGGTGAAAAGCACCGCTATCGCCCGTCGGCGGGCGGGGCTGCGGATCGACCGCGCTGGCAACCCCCTTGGCGTGACCGTAGGCGTAGACCGGCGTGGTGCGGAAGACGAGTTTCTCCCCACCCAGAACGGGGCAAATGCCGTAGCGTGGCGAACGGAAGGCGGTCAGCGCCATCGCCTCCAGGCGGCTGGACGCGATGGCAGGATCGGTGACGTAGACCGTCTTTACCTGCCATTCGGTGCCCTCCCCCACCGCGACCAACTCGCAGGCCACGCCCCAAATCGTCAGGCTCGCGTCCCCAGGGAGCGAGGCCATCACCGGCCCGTGCGCCAAGGCTTCGAGCAGATACTTTGAGAAGCTGCGGCGCACCCCCTCCGCGTCCGAGCCGAGTTCGGTGTAGCTCAGGGCGGTTTCGCCGCAATAGACCTGCAAGTCGGCCACCACATCAGCCATCACGCTGTTGCGCAAGAGGCCGCGGGTGAGGGGCGAATCGACCTTGGGCGTGGACCAATCGGTGCCGAGTGAGGTGTAGGTGCCATCGAGCAGCCACTTGAAGGTCGGCGCGTCCTTGCCGCCCTGGCTCCCGAGCTCCCACTGTGTGGCCAGGGCATCCGCCACGGCCGAGGCGTAGCCCAAGGAGCTCTGCGCGCCAAGGTTCACATAGTCTGCCTCATCCCCGGTCGAGACCACGCTCCCGCCCTGGGCGCGGAAGTTCTCAATCCACCACGTCAAGGCGTTAGCCGCCGAGAGGGCCCAGGAGAAGTCGGCCGCCATCGCGCGCGGCTGCTTATTGTCCACCCAGCCGCGCCAGGTGCCGCTCTCGGCCTCATAGGTGAGCCCAGGGGCAAAGCGGAGCTTGTGCGTGGCATCCTGCGCCACCTCGGTGGGCCGCCGCGCACTGGCATCTCCGCCCAGGATGGGCTCAGAGATTGGCCCGCCGGCCTCCCCGCTTCCGGCGAAGGCCACCACCACCTCGCGGAAGGCGGCCGAGCCGTTGCCGTCCTTGGCCCACAGACTCAGCACCAGGCTCGTCCCAGCCAAGTTCGCGGTGCCGGCGGGCAGGTGCTTGCCTGGGTCGAGGGTCAGCATGTAGAGGCCATCACGCTCGCGCTCGAGGGCAATCTCCTCGGGCGCAACGAAGTTCGGCACGCTGCACCGCGCCTGCACCACCTGGGCCCCGGCCGAGAGCTCCACCCGCAGACGCGAGACCCCGTTCTGCGGCACGGTCAGGACCAAATCCTCCGTCAGCTCCGCCCCGCTCGCGCGCGTCACAGCCTTAAACTCAGGCTCCGAACTCCCCAGCTGAAGGCGCGTGGCCACGGCATCGGCCTCCGCCTCCAAGGTGCCGCCATCCGCAAAAACCGGCGTCACGCGCCAGATGTAAACCTCCCCCAAGGCGGGCGAGACAATCTCCGGCATGTAGCTCCGCGCCTCGGCCGGCACCTCCGCGCTACCTTCGAGGGTTGAACAGAGGCGCACCTCGCTCGCCTCCCACTGCGAGAGGAGCCAGCCGCCATCGTCGAAGACCCCGCCCCCGGCGTTGTCAAAGGCGCTCTGATGGCGCTCCTGCAGGCGGAAACGGCAGGGCATTCCGGCGAAGTCGGCCAGCGAGAGGGTGTAGGCCTTGGCCGAGCCCTCGCTCGTGGGGCTGATGTCGGCTTCCTGTAGCGTTTGCCAAGGACCGTTCCCGGCGCGGATCTGCACATCCAGGCGCATCCCCTGGGTGTAGTTCGCGCGCAGGGTAAAGGCCAGACGCGAACTCGCGCTCGGCACCACCACCTGCGGCCAGGTGTAGGTCTTGGGCAAGGAGTCCTTGATGGCCCCAATCTTTAGGGCGCGCCCTGCCGTCTCTTCAACCAACGTAAAGACCTTGCCGGCGCGGCCATCGACCGGGTTCTGCGCGTCCAGCCCCGGATGACGGTCCTGCAGCCGGGTGAAGTCGTCGCGCCAAGTGGTCGCCTCCTCGCCGCGGGTGGAGAAGGCCTCAATGGTGAAGCCGCTCACCGCCTCGCGCCAAAAGTCGGGGAAGGACCAAGTCACCTCCGGCAATGCGGCCGAGACGGTCGGGGCTGGGTCGGTCTGCGCTTGACGCAAGGGGCGAAAACCGAGGTAGTAGTAGTTGATGCTACTGGCGAAGGAGGCCAGGTTGACCCAGCCGTTGTCGTAGCCGCTCCAGCCGTAGTTCGTGTGGACCTGCACGGTCGAGCCAGTGGCATCGAAGCCATCGATAACGATCGCGTGCGCGCCCTGGCTCACCTCGATGCAGGTGCCCAAGAGTTCACCGCGCAGCAGCGCGTTGCCAACATCCGCCTTCAGCCGCTCCACCGCCTCGGTGTCCGTGGCGCGATTGTGCTGCACCAGCCGTTCGTAGCCATACCACGGCGTGCGCCCCTCGCAGAAGAGGAGGTTCATATCCGCCGCCGAACTCATCACGCCGGAGGCGTTCTTCCCGTACTTCATCTCCCCCACTATGCCGCAGAGGATCATCAGCTGCGCCACGGCGTGCTTCTCGCGCTCGGTCGTGCCGCCATCGGGGCGCATCGCCTCCCACGGCAGGCGACCATAGTGCTCAAAGCGCGCCTGCCAACTATCGAAGAGCGCACTGGGGAAGGAGACCGAAAGCCGCTGTTCAAGCAGATCATCCACCCGCGCCGGCCAGCGGTAGTAGGCCATCATCTGCGCGGCGGCCGTGGCCACGCAGCCGGTCGCGCCGCTATCGTTGCTCTTATCCACCGGCGTGTAGCGATTGTAGGGGCCATTCTGATCCCAGGTCGTCTCCAAGAAGGGACCCAACGTCTGCTCGCGCGCCGCCGGGTCGAGCGTCGACGTTTCCGCACTCGCCAGGCGATTGACAGCCTTCAGCCGCGCCGGCACAACCGCCTCCGCCCCCGCCGCGTGGCGCACCAACCCCTCCAACACCGACCGCGCGGGCGACCCCTCCGGCGGTAGCGCCCACGGCACCGTGCCATAACCCTCTAAGGTCGGCGAAACCTCGCTCCCCGAAAGCAAGAGATAGCCCGCGTCATCGGCCAGACGCACCACCCACAGCGCGCCAATCGCCTCGGCCTCGGCCACCTTGTGCCCGCCGAAGGCCATCTTCAACGCCGGTTCCTGTTCAATCATCCGCGCGGCCAAACGCTCAGCCGCGCCCGCCGTCATCGCGGCGCGCAACGCCCCGGCCGTCACCACGACCGCCATCCATCCAATCATCCAACGCAGGTTCATCGGCGAGCCTCCTGACTTCCTCGGGGGTTCAGCGGTGGACTTCCGCCATTTGCTTCCTTACTTGTAGCATATCCCCGCCCCGCGCGTCAACCCCCTGTTGCGCCTACCCGAGGCCGGGGGTGGCAAAACGCTCCGCGAGCGAGCTCACGGGCACGCCGAGGGGTGCCGCCTTTGGCGGGCACCTGACACACCCTCAAAACGAACCCGGCCCGGGTCGAGGGTGAACTAGGCCCGGGTCCAAGGTCAACCCGGGGCGGACAAAAATGTAAAACGGCCGGGCCCAAAACGAACCCGGGCCTACCTCAAGGCGAACCCGGGCCTACCTCAAGGCGAACCCGGGGCGGATGCAAAATCCACCCGGGGCGAGTGTGTTATGATAGGCGGCGGAGAGAAGAAGGAATCAGACAATGGAAGAGGTGATTATTCGGCCTTCGAGGCCACCTTCCCACCGCGCGAAAAGCTCCGCTTGCCCGGGCAACTCTTCTGATTGCGAAAGCGCACACAAAACAAACGCCCTCCGGCCGACGAATGCGGGCAGGAGGGCTTTCTTGTGCCGGCCGGCAATGCGCGGCTTACTTGGCCATGTGCTGGGCGCGGGCGTAGTTGAAGAGGCCGCCGGCGGCAATGACCGGGGCAACGGCATCGGAGGCGGCCAGGGGGAAGACGGCGCCATCTGAGAGGCGGGTCAAGGTGCCCTGGGCGAGGTCGAGCGTCGCTTCGTCGCCGGTCTTGAAGGCCTCCTGGAGGGAGGTGGGCGTTTCAAGGGGATAGACCTCACCGGTGGCGACGGCGTTGCGGAAGTAGATGCGCGCGTAGCTCTCGGCAACGACGGCCTTGCAGCCGGCCGCGCCGATGGCGATGGGGGCGTGCTCGCGCGAAGAGCCGCAGCCGAAGTTCTTGCCGGCCACGATGATCGCGTAGGGGGTGGTGCCGTCGGGGTTGGCCACGAAGGGTGGATAGCTGTCGGGCAGACCCGCGAGGGCGTGCGAACCGAGCTTGCGATACTCCTCGGGAATGGTCGGCACGAGGTTGAGGTACATCGTGGGGATGATGAGGTCGGTATCGATATTGTCGCCCAGAACGTAAACCTTGCCGGTCACCTTGAAGTCGATGGCCGATGCGCCCGGGGCTGCCGCGGTAGGCGCGGAGGCCGGGGCCGAAGTCGCCGGGACGGGAATGACGCGCGCGGGCTCGGCGCGGTCGATGCTCAGGATGGCCCAGGGGCTCTCGATGTGGCCGGCGATGGCGGTGGCGGCGGCGGTGGCCGGGGAGGCGAGGTAGATGAGCGAAGTCTTCGAGCCCATGCGGCCGATGAAGTTGCGGTTGGTGGTGGAGACGACGACCTCGTTGCCCTTGGTGCGAGCGTAGGTGTCGACCGGGCCGCCGAGGCAGGCGCCGCAGCTCGGACGCTGGATAGGTTCGCAGCCGGCGTTGACGAAGATTTGCTCAAGGGTCTGCCCATCGAGCGTGAGGGTGGTGAGCGCGCGCATCACTTCGCAGGTGGCCGGCACCAGGCAGGTGCGGATGGCGACCTTGCGGCCCTTGAGGACCTTCGCGGCCCAGAGGAAGTCTTCGATCTTGCCGCCGGTGCACGAGCCGATGTAGACCTGGTCGACCTTCACCTCGCGGCAGGCACTGGCCGGGGCGTAGTTGCCCGGCAGGTGGGGCTTGGCCACGCAGGGCACAAAGGTGGAGACGTCGTAGGTGTAGGTGGCCTGGACCGGCGCATCGGGGTCGCCGGAGAGCATTTCGATCTCCTGCTCGCCGGAGTGCTCGCGGACGTAGGCGGCGGTCTTCTCGTCGGGCGCGATGATGCCGCTCTTGCCGCCGGCCTCGATGGCCATATTGCAGAGGGTCATGCGCTCTTCCACGCTCATCGCCTCAATCGCTTCGCCGCAGAACTCCATCGCGCAGTAGGTGGCACCATCCACGCCAATATCGCCGATAATGCGCAGGATGACATCCTTGGCCGTCACGAAGGGCGGCAGCTTGCCGTTGAGGACAAAGCGGATGGTCGGCGGCACGCGAATGAGGAGCTTGCCGGTGCCCATCACGAAGCCGGCATCGGTGTTGCCAATACCGGTGGCGAAGGCGCCCAGCGCGCCGTGGGTGCAGGTGTGAGAGTCGGTACCGAAGATGACTTGCCCGGGGCGGACGTGGCCCTTCTCGGGCAAACCCACGTGGCAGACGCCGACATAGGAGGGCGTGCCCGGGTCGTAGAAGTGCGGCAGGCCCTGCTCCTTGACGAAGGCGCGGTCAATGTCGATATTGCGGTGGGCCTTCTCGTCCTTGGTGTGGATGTAGTGGTCGGGCATAATGACCACGCCCTCCTTCGAGAAGACCTTGGCCTCCGGCCCGAACTCGCGGTGGAAGACGCCGATGGTGCCCGGACCGCACACGTCGTGCGTCAGCAGGATGTCAGCCTTCGCCCAGACGTATTCGCCGGGCACAACTTTATCCTTGCCCGCAGCCCGGGCAAGGATCTTTTCAGTCAATGTCATCATTCGTGTCGCCTCACTTCGCGGTATGGACGCGCTGCATCCGCTCGCCGATGTCCTCAAAGCCAATATCCGCGGCGTAGACATCCTTGTAGTAGTTGAAGGCCTTTTCGTTGTCGCCGGCCTCCTCGGCAATCTGGCCGAGGGTGTAGATGACGTGCTTCTTGAGGTCATCCATCACCTGCAGCTGGCTGTTGGCAGCCTCAAGCTGCATCACGGCCATATCCGGCTGGCCCTTGGACTTGAAGCAACACGCCAGATAGTAGAGCGCCTCCAGACGGTGCTTCGGGCTCTTCTGGGCCAACTGGAACTGCGAGATTGCCTCGTCGTAGTATTCGTACTGGTAGTACATCACGCCCAACTCGTAGCGCAGGCCCAGATCGTTCGGGTAGGCCTCCACGCGGCGCGAGAGGTCGTCGAAGCGGAACTGTTCCTTCTCCTCCTCCAACGAAAAGGCCTCATCCTCCTTGCCCTGGGCCTTGAGCGCATCGATCTGCGCCTCGTAGGCGCGGACCTTCGTGTCGGCCCAGTTGCGGTCCAGCTCCGGATCGGCGGGGTTGACCTTGCGCGCGCCATCAAAGACCTCGAGGGCCTCGTCGAAGCGCTTGTTCTGCAAGAAGATACGCGCGAGCGCGCGGTAGTAGTTGATGTTCTTGGGCTCGCGGGCAATCTTCTCGCGCGCCTCGGCAATCGCAGCCTCGGCATCGTCGCCCGTGACCACGGCCTTGGCATTGCGGTCGAGCTTCGCGGCCAACTCCTTGTCGCGAATCAGGGCTTGGAAGCCACCGCGCTTACCGGCATTCGCCTCCCAGCCGCCGGCGGTCATCGTGTCCTTGGCCATCGCGTCCTTCAAGAGCTTCTGGACATTGAGGTCGGCCGGATTGGCCTGCGAGACGCGCTGGAAGCAATCGCGCGCCCGGGCGTATGCGCCGTTCTGCATATAGGTCTTGCCCATCCGCAGCATCAAATCCATATCATTCGGGCACGCGGCCGCCAACGTCTCCATCGCCGAAAGCAACGCCTCCGGGTGATTCGTCCGCTGCGCCACGTCGAAGTAAAACTCATTGAGCTTAGGCGAGATCGGGTTGATGTCCATCAACTCCTCGGCCATCGCCATCGCCTCCTCAAGCTTGTTCTGCTTGATCAGGCCATCGACCTTGCCCATCTTCATCTGCGCGCCCAGCTCGGCCATCTTCAGCCCCAGCCCGCCCTTCTTCTCGCTCTTGAAGAGGCGAATGCGCACCTCGTGGAACTGCCGCCGCGCGTTCTCATCGTGCGGGGCCAACGCCAACGCCTGCTTACACAACGGCAACGCAATATCCAAACTGCCGCGCTCGGCCGCCTTCGTCGCCTTATCCAAAAACTGCTG
Organism: uncultured Lentisphaeraceae bacterium; assembly: GCA_946056345.1. GTDB lineage: Bacteria > Verrucomicrobiota > Kiritimatiellia > RFP12 > DVOR01 > Spyradenecus. The sequence goes on from CAMGJH010000013.1 coordinate 9,965, forward strand.
CGCCTTAATCTTCCGCTGCAGCTCCGCCATACTCTCTGCCATAACTGAGGCTCCTTTGTCTTAAACACCCTTAGTATACGCCATCTCTCCGCCGCGCGCAAGCCTTTTGCGCACACCTCCCTCGCCATCCCCACCCACCCCAGGTCGAGGGGCAACTCGGGGCGGCTCGCGACGCTCGCAGCGGTTAACCGTTAGCGGTT